>JAGAWN010000002.1 GCA_017941355.1 Ruminiclostridium sp.
CGCCTGCGGTGCATTTAAACAACGGACACATTCCTTGATGTCAAGCTCATTTCGTCCTTCGGACGAACAAAAGTGCAAGGAAAATCCTGAAATATAAAAATTTTCCTTGCACTTTTGCAGCCAACAAATGGCTTCAAGCTGTGCTCTGAAGCCATTTGTTGGCTGATGAGCAGACATTAAATAATGTGCCGTCAACAGCTTTCTTTCAGTCGGTTATTGATGTAAAACCGCGCTTTCATATATTGAAACCGGAAGCAGCGATACCCGAAAAGCTTTTTAATTGTGAAAAAGGAGACAAAATGAATCTGCTATTTCTGCTCAGACCGAAAGATGAGACAGTTTACATATCCGCCGACTCCACAGTGCGGCAGGGACTCGAAAAGATGCAGGCTCACGGCTACACCGCGATACCGGTGATAAACCGCAGAGACGAGTATGTCGGGACTGTCAGCGAGGGTGATTTTCTGTGGGCGCTCACATCGAAAGGCTCGGTGCGCGATCTCGAATCCAGTCCGCTTACAAGCGTTATCCGCACAAAGCGCGACAACGCGGTAAAGGTCAGCGCAAGCATGGACGAACTGCTGCTGTTGAGTATGGAACAGAACTTTGTCCCGGTCACTGACGACAGGGGAAAGTTTATCGGGATAGTTACCCGCCGTGATATTATCAGGTACTTCTACGACAAGGAAAACAAGGAGAAAGCCGAATGAACGAGAAAATCAGTCTTCTTATCAGCAATATAGAGCGCTCTATCATCGGTAAGCGCGAAGTCATTATGAAGCTGACGGCAGCACTGCTGTCGGGAGGTCATGTGCTTATCGAGGACGTGCCGGGAGTCGGAAAGACCCGCCTTGTCACAGCCCTTGCGGAAAGCGTGAGCGGTTCATGCAGCAGGATACAGTTCACTCCGGATCTGATGCCGTCGGATATAACAGGCTTTACGATGATAAATCCCAAAACCGGCGAGAGCGAGTTCAGACCCGGCGCCGCAATGTGCAACTTCCTGCTGGCGGACGAGATCAACCGTGCTTCACCGAAAGCGCAGTCGGCTCTGCTGGAAATAATGGAGGAACTTCAGATCAGCGCGGACGGCGCTACATACAAGCTCCCTGTCCCGTTCATGGCACTTGCTACTCAGAACCCTGTCGAGACATACGGTACATATCACCTGCCGGAAGCGCAGATGGACAGATTTATGATGAAGATATCCATAGGCTACCCCGACAAGAGCGAGGAAATGCAGCTTCTCGGCGGCGGATTCGGAAAATCCGTGAAGCTGGAGCCGGTAATGACGCTGGAAGATATCATCGGACTTCGCAGACAGGCGGAAGCCGTTCGCGTAAGCGACAGCGTCAAGAAATACATCGTGGATATCGTTACTGCCACAAGAGAAAGCGACTACACGCTGCTGGGAGCAAGTCCCCGCGGCAGCATAGCGCTGTTCACTGCCGCAAAGTCCTACGCGCTTATAAACGGGCGTGACTACGCGGTGCCGGAGGACGTTCACAGCATTGCCTGCGATGTGCTGGCGCACAGACTGATGCTTTCGCCGAAAGGCAAGTCGGCGTTCGGCGTTCCTATCGCGGCAATGAGGCAGATCTTAGGCAGCACGCCCGTACCGGCAGTATAATATGATAAACGTAAAAGCATTGATCTCCTACCTGCTGCTGATCGGGCTTGCGGTGCTGTACACACTGTTCCTTGAAGCCCCCGGCGGCAGCTACCTTATAATCGCGCTTACGTCGGCGGCGCTGATATCACTGCTGCTTTGCGCTTACACCGCACGCAAGCTTACCGCGGAGATCGAGATAAGCGGCGACATACTCAACCGCGGCGAGATATCCACGGTAAGTCTTGTGCTGAAAAACGAGGGCGTTCTGCCAACATCGTTCATTACAGCCGAACTGTTTTCAAGCTATCATTTCACGACAGCTTCCTCGCAGAAGCTGCGCACCGCAGTGTTCGGAAAGGGGAGCGTCCGCTTCACCGCCGAATACCGCGCGGAGCTTTTCGGCAAGGGAAGAGTCGGCATAAGCAGCATATCCGTGACAGATCATCTCGGGATACTCAGCCTGCGTGTGAACATACCGAAAGCGATCGCGGATATCAAGGTCTATCCGGATATTCCGGAGGTGAACGCCCGTGACGGACTTGCTCGCAGCCTTACCGACGCTGCCGCGTTCGATGAAAGCGAGGAGACTACACAGTCTCTTTTTGCGGTCAACGGTACTCCCGGCTATGAACACCGCAAATATGAACCGGGCGACAGTCTGAAACTGATAAACTGGAAGCTTTCCGCAAAACGCGGGGAATATTTTGTGCGCCGTCTTGAGGGCGCTTCCGGAGCCGAACAGACATTTATACTGGACAAAGCAGGCTCGAAGAAGCAGGATATGTATGAAGCCCGCCGTGAAGAGCAGCTTACAGTCGAAGCGATGCTGGCGCTGATGATGCAGTTCGCAAAGACGGAACTGCCGTCAAAGCTTATGATCCGGTTCGGCAGCGTGTGGGAGTCCATACCTGTCGCAACTCCTGCCGACATCTCCGATCTGCGCTATCGTATGACCGAGCTTACATTCTCGGAGGACGAGGTGGGAAGACTGCCGCCGGCGATCGAAGGACATTCCGTGATATTCACGGCGCGCTGTGACGCATACGTTTCCGGTGTGGTTGCGGGGTATGAAGAGCGCAGCGCTGCTTCACCGTCAAACGACGGCGGAACGGAGAATATCTGGCTCATATCACGGGACTCGAACGATATCCGCTTTACAAGGTGACTTACAGATGGATAAAACCCCACGCCCGACAATCGCGGGCTTTCTTAAAGACAATGCCGCACCGATGCTGCTCAGCGCGTCGGTCATAAGTTCGGCGGCATACATATACGCGGGGGACTCGGACGAGGCTAAGACGCGGTTCGCGCTGATCTCTGTGGTTTACGCACTGTTTCTTTTTGCGGTTTATGAATTTCTGCGCAGAACGGGCAAGGGCTGGCTTTCCACTATCGCTGTCGGCGCAATGTTCGTGGCTTCGTTCAGTCTCGGATCCCGGCTTTTGGATATGCGCAATACAAACGATCTGATGCTGTGGTTCATGGAGCCGTCGCGGTACACGGAAATACACTACGGCAACACCTACGCTCTGATCGCAATAATGGGATTTGTGCTGATATCCTGTCTCTACTACTTCACGCGGATACGGTACAAGGGCGTTTTCGTTTTTCTGATATGCCTGTGTCCGTTCTGTCTGTTCGCAAAGACGTTTACTGACATTCCGGTCATATTCCCGATAATCATAATGACCCTGTTCTTTTTCATTATGACCGGAAACTCAGGTAAGACTGCGGCGTTTACGGAAACAGGCTGGGGATCGCTTCTGTCAACAGCCGCTTTTGTGCTGACGGTAACGGTAATAGCGTCATTCATGCCGAAGATCGACAGTGCGCCGTTCCGTGAGAATTTTGACGAGTTCATAACAGGTGTCCGTATAGGCGCACCGGGAAACGCAGATTTCAACGACTTCTCCGACAGTTCCTCGATCGCCACCGCAAACGACGACGACACCGTGCTGTTCATGTTCTACGGCGATAATCCGGAGTACGTCAAAAGGCAGTGCTTCAACCAATACAACATTTCCGACAATACATGGGGGTATTACGGAAACCCTAACGAGGGTTCAAGCCGCTGGGAGAGGTTCACACGGTTTGAGGATCCGTCGATCCTTTACGAAGCAGCGGGCTTTGAAAGCGGCAGCTCCGCGGAGCGCACCACATGGGTGAGGTCTGCTTCCGGTGCTGTCCATGCGCTCTACACGCCTGACAACATGACATCCGTTGAACTGTACGAAAGTGACAGGAAGATATTCCGCACCGAGTCCGATGAGTATTTTGTCGGGCATGAGGGCAGCGACTATGTAAGCGCTTATCTGATAAATTGGACGTACAGCGACATTGATCCGGAGTTTACCGAAATGTTCACCGATGAGCTTGCCGTCGATATCTCAGAAAACGGCAGTTCCGAAGCCGCGGCTGCCGCGGAGTCCTATCTCCGGGCTAAGGAGGAGGCGGAGCAGTACAACGAACTGCTGCTGTCGGACAGGATCATGGACGGCTGCTACTCCGACAGGAACGCGAGAACCCGGGTACGGGAACTTGCAGCGGAGATCACATCAGGCTGCGGCAGCGACTTCGAGAAAGCATCGGCACTGTCGGACTTCTTCCGGGGCGGCGAATACATCTACGACAGCGAGTTCACCACGTCCGACGGATCCCCGGATTACTTCATATTCGTCACGAAGCGCGGTGCCTGTGCGGCATACGCGACTGCAATGACGCTTATGTGCAGGGAGCTTGGTATGACAGCCCGCTACTGTGAGGGTTTCCTCGTTCAGAAGCAGACCGAGAGCGGGAGTTACTACTTCGTCACAGCCGCAGACTCCCACGCGTTTGTGCAGGTCTGGCTGGACGGTTACGGCTGGACGGTTTTCGATCCCACAAGCGCAGTCACCGACGGCGGCTACTTTGATATGACATTCATTTATGTCGGCGCGGCGGCGCTTATGATAGTGCTTATCGGCGCGGTAACGGTGTTCCTGCGTCCGAGGGTGATCGAGCTGCATTACAGAAACAAAATGAAAGCTTCCCGCGGAACTGCGCAGTACAGTATGATCTACCGCAAGATCAACAAGATGATAAACGAATACAACGGCAGCAAGACCAACACGCTCACCCCTACGGATACCGCCTCTGTCTGCGCGGATCTGTTCGGATACGACATCGGCGGTTTTGTGCAGGAATACGAAAGCGCGGTCTATGGCGGATATGCAGACGAAAAAGCGGATAATTCCGCGGTTTACACCGGATTCGTCCGGGCGTACAGGGAGAAGCTGAAAGAAGAAAGGAAGCAGAAGAAAAAATGGCGTTCTTTGAACCGGAAAAGATAAAGCTGCACCTGACGGGCTTTGCGGTTTCCCGGCTGGATATCCGCACAGCGGAGATAACCGGCTCCACAAACGACGATATCAAGGCTCTTGCCGAGTCGGGAGCGCCGGAGGGAACGGTTATGATCGCCGGTGAGCAGACCGCCGGAAAAGGGCGGCTCGGCAGAAGCTTCTATTCACCGAAAGATACGGGTCTGTACATGAGCGTTCTTCTGCGCCCCCGACTGCCTGCCTCCGACGCTCTCGCAATAACAACAGCGGCTGCGGCAGCTGTTGCTTTGGCAGCCGATGCTCTCTGCGGCACTTCCGCCGGAATAAAGTGGGTAAACGACATCTACGTCGGCGGCAGGAAGGTCTGCGGGATATTGACCGAATCCTCGCTCGCGCCCGACGGAAGCATGAAATACGCGGTTCTCGGGATCGGCGTGAATGTCGCGGACGGAGGATTTCCCGATGATATCGCTGACAAGGCGGGCGCTCTGGGAGCCGATACAGCGCTGCGCCCGGCACTTGCCGCCTCGATACTCGAAAACTTCTTTGCGTATTACGATAAGCTTCCGGAACGCGGATTCATGGACGAATACAGGCGGCGCTCGGTGCTTACCGACAGAGTGATCGAATACGAACGGGGCGGCGAGCGTCTCACGGGTACAGTTCTCGGCATTGACGACGAAGCGCGGCTTGCCGTTCGCGGTGCCGACGGCATCATTCGGTATCTTTCCTCGGGAGAGGTAAATATAATTACTCACGTTTAACAGAGAGTGAAAGGAGAAACAATGGAAACAAACAAAAACAACCGTTCAAAGACGCTTCAGATCGTGATATGTGCTTTGTTCGCGGCTATCATCGCGGTGTCGGCGCAGGTCACACTGCCGCTGCCGACGCAGGTGCCGATAACTCTGCACACATTCGGTGTGGCGCTTTGCGCGGCAGTAGGCGGCGCTCTGACCGGCACGGTGTCAACCGCGGTCTATGTGCTGATAGGAGCCGTAGGACTGCCGGTATTTGCCGGAATGCGCGGAGGTTTCAGCGTACTGCTGGGTCCCACGGGAGGATTCCTGTTCGGATTCATCATAATGGCTTTCTTCTGCGGTATTCAAACCAAACACTTCGTTTCACGCATCGGCATATCTCTCGGCGGGCTTGCGGTATGCTACCTCTGCGGCGCGATCCAGTACGCTCTTCTCATGCAGATAGACCTGCTCAAAAGCATTGCACTGGTAGTCGTACCGTTCATGCTCAAAGACATACTCAGCGTTATCGCAGCTCAGTACATGGCGATACCGATACGCAAGGCTCTGGCAAACACGATACATTATTGATCCCGGAAAAAATCCTTGCATTTCTTCCGGATATATGCTATAATGTAATCTGCAGGTAACTTTGAAACTCAACTTGAAAGGAAACTCAGATATGTTCAACAAAGATGAATTTTTAAAGCAGTTTGAAGCTGTCCTTGCCGAGGAATACGGAGTAAAGGTATCCGAAGCAACACCTCAGCAGATCCATTTCGCGGTGTCCTGCGTTGTTATGCGTTCGATCTCCGACGACTGGACTAAGAGCAGACAGGCGCACCTGAACAGCCGCCGTGCCTGCTACTTCTCAATGGAATTTCTTGTAGGCCGCGCTGTATATAACAATCTGCTGTGTCTCGGTATCGAAGAGGAAGTCGAAGCCGCTCTGAAAGAAGTCGGTGTGGAGCTTGCTGACCTCGAGGAGATCGAAGATGCCGCGCTTGGCAACGGCGGTCTCGGAAGACTCGCTGCCTGCTTCCTCGACAGCGCAGCTACTCTCGATCTGCCGCTTGACGGCTACGGTATTCGCTACAAGTACGGTCTGTTCAAGCAGACTATCAAGGACGGCTTCCAGTGCGAAGAAGCCGACGACTGGACAAAGTACGGCGACCCGTGGAGCAAGCGTGTGAACTCTGACGCTGTGGAGGTAAAGTACGGCGATCAGACTGTTCTCGCTGTTCCCTACGATATGCCGATAGTTGCTTACGGGACAAAGCACGTCAGCACACTTCGCCTGTGGCAGGCTGAGCCGGTAAAGGAGTTCGATTTTGACCTGTTCAACCAGGCAAAGTATGATGAGGCTGCACGCGAACAGCGCAAGGCGCAGGATATCTCCCGTGTTCTCTACCCCAACGACGATACCCGCGAGGGCAAGATACTCCGCTTAAAGCAGGAATACTTCTTCTCCTCCGCTTCCGTTCAGGACATCGTAAAGAAGTACAAGAAGAACGGCGGCGATATGCGTAAGTTCTACGAGAAGATCACCATTCAGCTCAACGACACTCACCCCGTAATCTCTATCCCCGAACTTATCAGAATACTTGTTGACGAGGAGGGCTTCGACTTCTTCGATGCTCTTGAGATCGCGAAGAAGACTTTCAACTACACCAACCATACGATCATGGCGGAAGCTCTTGAAAAGTGGAGCGCGGACATTATGATGGAAGTCGTTCCGCGTATCTACGAGATAATTCTCCAGATCAACGAAGCGTTCATCGGCGAACTGTTCAAGGCAGGCAAGTTCAAGCCCGAGATAGACCCGATGAAGATAGTAGCCGGCGACCTTATCCACATGGCAAGAATGGCTATCTACTGCTCAACCTATGTGAACGGCGTTGCCGAGATACACACCGAGATACTCAAGACCGACGCGCTGAAAGACTGGTACAAGCTTTACCCGAAGAAGTTCCAGAACAAGACAAACGGCATCACTCCGCGCCGCTGGCTCGCGCTCTGCAACAAGGAGCTTTCCGCGCTTATCTGCGAACTGAACAAGGGCAATGAATGGGTGACAGACCTCGAACAGCTCCAGAAACTCAAATGGTTCGCGGACAACAAGAACGAACTCCAGCGCTTCATGGATATCAAGCACCAGAAGAAAGTGCAGCTTGCCGAGTACATCAAGGAGCATGAGGGCATCGAGATAAACCCGGACAGCATCTTCGATATCCAGATCAAGCGTCTGCATGAGTACAAGCGTCAGCTTCTCAACGCTTTCGGTATCCTCTATATCTACTATGGGATCAAGGACGGCTCTATCAAGAACTTCCACCCGACAACATTCATCTTCGGCGCGAAGTCGGCTCCGGGCTACCGCAGAGCAAAGGCTGTCATCAAGTATATCAACGAGATCGGACGCATCGTGAACGAAGATCCCGATACCCGCGATCTGCTCAAAGTCGTTTTCGTGCAGAACTACCGCGTAACTTACGCGGAGAAGCTTGTAACGGCGGCAGACGTTTCCGAGCAGATCTCCACTGCCGGCACGGAAGCAAGCGGCACCGGAAACATGAAGCTCATGCTCAACGGCACCGTGACCCTCGGCACTCTTGACGGCGCAAACGTTGAGATAGTCAAGGAAGCCGGAAATGAGAACAACTACATCTTCGGCGCTACCGTGAAAGACCTCGAAAGCATAATGAAGATCTACGACCCGCGCTACACGATAGAGAAAGACCCGAAGATCGGCAGAGTTGTACGCAGTCTTATCGACGGTACCGTAAGCGACGGCGGCAGCGGAGATTTCCGCGAGCTTTACTTCTCGCTGCTTGACGGCGCACACTGGCACAGAGCGGATAACTACTACGTTCTCGGTGATCTGGACAGCTACGTCAAGACAAAGCTTAAACTCAACAAGGATTACTCCGATAAGTTCGCGTTTGCCAAGAAGTGCTGGATGAATATGGCTTCCGCAGGAAAGTTCAGTTCCGACAGAACGATCTCCGACTACGCAAAGGAGATATGGAAGATAGAAAAAGTCACACTTTAAACTTTCAAATATAGGAAATTGCACTAATTATTTAAAAAAACCAGATTTTATGCCGGAATATATTGACAAGTGACCGAAAATGAGGTATAATATCCGTTGTGACTGGTGAACATGGCGTTTACCGGATAATAACTAAAGGAGAAATAAAAAATGACCAAGGCAGAACTTATTTCGGCTGTCGCTGAAAAAACAGAACTTACAAAGAAAGATTCCGGAAAGGCTCTCGATGCTCTGACAGAGGTTATCACAGAGGCTCTCGCAAAGGGTGAAAAGGTTCAGCTCGTAGGCTTCGGTACATTTGAAGCTCGTGAGCGTGCTGCAAGAACAGGTATCAACCCCCAGACAAAGAAGAAGATCGACATCGCGGCTACTAAGGTTCCCGCTTTCAAGGCTGGTCAGGGTCTTAAGGACGCAGTTGCCAAGTAAGAAGAGGCAAGTAAATAATCCCGTCTGTACAAACAGGCGGGATTTTTATTTTCCGGCACGGAGCCGGTATAAAACCGGCTTTCTATTCGATTACGGTGCTTACGCAATCGCTCCCTGCAAGCCGGCAGCTGAGTTTATCCGGGCGGTGGGTGCCGGCATACAGCACAAACGATGTTCCGTAACGGGAACGGTTGCCGTCGTTGTCAACGGCAGTGAACGCTTTCTGCGGAACGGGTATATCGACCGTCACTTTTTCTCCGGCACCGAGTCTGACCCTCCTGAAACCGCACAGGCTCTCGTTCGGCACCGCGTACTCGCAGTTATCCTTGATGTAAAGCTGGATAACATCTTCCGTGCTGCGGGAGCCTCTGTTTTCGGCTGTCACGCGGGCAGTTCCGTCTTTGTATTCAATACCGGTCACGCGCACATCACCGTATGTAAGTCCGTAGCCGAAAGGAAACAGAATATTGCTGTCCGTATAACGGTATGTGCGTCCTTTCATAGAGTAGTCGGTGAAAGGCGGAAGCTTTTCGGTGTTTTCGTAGAATGTCACGGGCAGCTTCCCGGAGGGTGAAACATCACCGAACAGTATCTCCGCGAGAGCCGTGCCGCCCTCCGAGCCGGGATACCATGTATGAATAAGAGCGTTCGGCTGCACCTCGGTATTGATTGAGCTGCCTGCGGCGGTAACGATTATCACCGGCTTTCCGGCTGCCATTATCTTTTCCGCAAGCACTCTCTGAGGCGGCGGGAGCCTGAGATCGTTCTTGTCGCCGGACGAGAACTCGTTCCCGGTGTCTCCCTCTTCGCCCTCGATACCGGCATCAAGACCTACGCACAGGATCACGGCGTCCGCGTTTAAAGCGGCAGCAACAGCCTCCGCGTACCGGTCACCCTCCTGCGCGAGTACCGACATTCTGTCTTTGTAAAGGTGACAGCCTTCCGCGAAGATGACACGTCCGTCAAAGCGTTCGCGTATGCCGTCAAGGAACGTAACATACCTGTCCGCTCTGCCGTTGTAGTTGCCTTCGAGAGCTGCACGGCTGTCGGCGTTCGGACCGATCACGGCGAGCGTACTGTATTTGCCGGGGGAAAGCGGCAGGATCCCGTTGTTGCGCAGAAGCACAATGGACTTTTCAGCACATTCGAGAGATACCGCTTTATGCTCGCTGCATGAAACCGCGGTGTAGGGTATGTCGTCATATTCCGTGTGTTTGTCTAACATTCCCAGCCTGAAGCGCGTTCTCATAAGATGCACGCAGGCTGTGCGTATATGCTCCTTTGTTATAAGTCCCTCGTCAAGCGCGGTCAGCAGATTCATATAGGTGCAGCCGCAGTTCACATCGCAGCCCGCTTTTATCGCCATTGCCGCGGATTCGGACGCGGTAGCCGTAACATGGTGGTTTTCGTGGAAATCCCGGATCGCCCAGCAGTCGGAAACGAAGTAGCCGTCGAATCCCCACTCACGCAGCTTTGCCATAAGCGTATCGCTTGCGCAGGCAGGCTCTCCGTTGACGCGGTTGTACGCGCCCATGACGCCCTCGACATTCGCTTCCTTTACCAGCGCTTCAAAAGCGGGAAGATATGTTTCTTCCATATCCTTTGCCGATACTTTCGCGTCAAACTCATGCCGCAGAGCTTCGGGTCCGCTGTGTACAGCGAAATGCTTTGCGCAGGCGGCAGCGAGCAGCGTTTTACCGTTTCCCTGGATCCCGCGCACATACGCTTTGCCGTTTTCGGCGGTCAGAAACGGATCTTCGCCGTATGTTTCATGTCCGCGCCCCCACCTCGGATCGCGGAAAATGTTGATGTTCGGCGCCCACAGAGTAAGTCCCTTGTATATGTCACGGTCACCGAGCGTACTATAGACCTTGTATTTGGCGCGTGCTTCAACGGCGGTGATATGTCCGGCTTTTTCGGTAAGCGCGGTGTCAAACATTGCCGCCAGCCCTATCGCCTGTGGGAACATGGTAGCTATGCCGGAACGTGCCAGTCCGTGCAGTCCCTCGTTCCACCAGTTGTATGCCGCGATGCCCAGCCGCTCCACGGCGGGAGAATCATACCGAAGCTGTGAAGCCTGCTCCTCGGTCGTCATAGCGTCAGTGAGCGCTTCGGCGCGTTCCTGTGCGCTGAGGGATTCGTCGAGATATTTTTCCATTCTGTTTCCTTTCCGGAACATTACATTGTTCCTGTGTTTTCTGTCAGATGTTTTTTGAGATTCGCTTATGATATGCGGAGAAAACGGCGGACACATTCCTTGATGTCAAGCTCATTTCGTCCTTCGGCTGATGAGCAGACATTAAATACTGACTTTACTAACAACAATTTCAAGTAAATGATACAGCAAATAACTGTCTTTGTCAATAGTTTTCACAAAAATTAGCTGCGGTTGTTGACAAAATTTGTTTTTTCGGATATAATAAATAGGTATTAACATCATTTAAAGAGAATAAAAGGAGGAAGAATCTATGTGCGATACCCGTATCACCCCCGCAAAGGGCGGTGAAAGATATGTACCGTATTCCGAGAGGAGCGGAAACGAATCTGTCGTGTATTTCACACGCGAACTGTCACCCGAGGGACTGAAAAAGATATACGGAAAGGTGAACGGATGCATCTCCGGAAAAGTCGGGATCAAGCTGCATACCGGCGAACCGCACGGTCCCAATATCATTCCCCGTGAATGGGTAAAGGAGCTGATGCAGTCCGAATCCGAACTGAAAAACGCAGCGATAGTTGAAACGAATACCTACTATGAGGGTGATCGCTACACAACTGAGCAGCACCGCGAAACGCTGAAAATCAACGGCTGGACATTCTGCCCGGTTGACATAATGGACGAGGACGGCACAACCACGCTCCCGATAGCGGGAGGGAAGTGGATGAAAGAGATGTCTGTGGGTTCCCACATGACAGACTATGATTCGCTGCTGGTACTGACTCATTTCAAGGGACATACAATGGGCGGATTCGGAGGTTCGGACAAGAATATAGGAATAGGCTGCGCGGACGGGCGGATCGGCAAGAAGTGGATCCACACTGTCGAGGGCAGCGACAATATGTGGTCTGTTGCCGAAGAGGAGCTTATGGAGCGGATCACCGAATCTACAAAAGCGACGATCGACTTTTTCGGCAGGAATATCGCATATATCAATGTTATGCGCAATATGTCGGTCTCCTGCGACTGTGAGGGCATTGCGGCGGCTCCTGTAGTTACGCCGAATGTCGGTATTATCGCGTCAACGGACATTCTCGCGGCGGATCAGGCTTGTGTGGATCTGCTGTATGCCATGAAGTCGGAAGAAAACCACGCACTCACAGAGCGCATAGAGACACGCCACGGTCATCGTCAGTTAAGCTGCATGAAAGAAATGGGCATGGGCAACGACCGCTATATTCTGATTGATCTCGACAACGACGAAACGCGCATTTTCCCTGCTGACGCGGTGAGGAACCTTAAACCGTTCTCGCTGTGAGTCATGGACTTTCCGGTGCGGAACGAGCATTTTATTAAGAATAACAATTACAGCAGACCCGGGATAAACCGGGTCTGCTGTTTCTTTGCGTTTCATTCAATTATGACCGAACTTGTCATTGTGCAGTTGCTACTGCCGTAGTTCCGGCGAGTTCGTTTGCCCAGTCGTCAAAGCCTTTCTGTACACGGTCATAGGTGTCGTAGCTGACTGTCGGGAGCTTTCCCTTGCCGCCTAAATACTTTTCTGTTTCCGAAAAGCCCTGCTCAAAAGCCTTTTTCAGTGTGTCGAACTTATCCGAATCATCACCTGCGAGGTCTTTCGCAAAATCGAGAATACGGTTCGCTGTCTTTTCGGCTCCCCAGTAATCTTCCTCATGCTCCTCGGTGTCAAAGGAACTGAGGATCTCCTCCAGCTCCTTGCGCGCGTCCGACTTGTTCACGTCGTTGTACTGACCCTCGAACATCTGACGGACGTAGTCCTTCATGCCCTGGTTCTTCATCTGTGTAACAGTCATGTTCTTCGGCACTGCCGTATTTTCATCGACTTTCCTGTTCTGCGCCTGTCTCTGCGCAAACTCAGTCTCACGGTTGCTGTCCGCTCCTGTCCCGCTGTTCGCAGTACCGCTGCGGTTGTCGGTAACGGCAGCCTTGGTATATGCGGGAGTAAACGACGAACTGCCCTGAACGAACTTGTCGGTGCTGTCAGCCGCAAGAGTCGAGGAATTCTTCTCGGAGACCTGCTCTGATGACTTAGGCTGGGTCGCGTAAGTCAAAGCCGACTGCTCCATTACTCTACCTACACTTAACATATAGATCAGCTCCTTTCGCTGTCATTCGCTTGGTGTCTTCACTTATAATATCGTCTGATCTTCGCCGAACTTTAGCATTATGCAGACTTTTTTATCTGATCTTTGAGATGATCTCCTCCGCGATGCGCTCCAGCGGGAGCTGCTTCATCACGGCACCGTTCTTGAACGCGACTGCGGGCATTCCGTAAACCACGCAGGTAGCTTCGTCCTGACCTATGGTATAGGCTCCTGCCTTGCGCATTTTGAGCAGCCCCTCGGCTCCGTCGGCACCCATACCGGTGAGTATAGCGCCTACAGCATGAGGACCCGCAGCTTCCGCAACGCTCTCAAACAGCACGTCAACGGAGGGGCAGTGTCCGGAGACCTTTGCGCCGGGCTTGCTGGTGATGTAGTAGCCGCGCGCGTCTTTTTGCAGCCGCAGGTGATAGCCGCCTGCGCCGAGTACGATAAGTCCGGGACGCAGTCTGTCACCGTCCTGAGCCTCCTTGCAGCTCATCTTGCAGATCTTGTCAAGTCTCTCGGCGTACATCTGCGTGAAGCCCGCAGGCATATGCTGCACGATAACTACAGGCGGAGAGTTTGCGGGAAGGCGCTTTACTACCTCGATAAGCGCGTCTGTACCGCCTGTACTTGCGCCGAGCGCGATAACGGAGTTCGCGCGTCCGCCGCTGGGCAGGTTGAGTGTGGTCTGAGGAACGGATATAGGTCTTACGGGAGCCTGTCTTACTTTTGCTTTCGAGGAGAAGCGTATCACCGAAGCGAGTCTTTCGCAGAACGCGGTCATTTCCGTTGAGTTGTGGACGAGTGGCTTCTTCATGAACTCTACCGCACCTGCGCTGATAGCGTCGAAAGCGCGGGTTGGCGAAGATGTGATGACGATGAACGGAACGCGCTTCTTCGGAAGGAACGACTTTATGAAGTCGATACCGTTCATTCCGGGCATCTCAACGTCCATCGTAACGACGTCGGGGTTGAGCCGCATTATCTTCTCTTCCGCCTCGGTGGTGTTCGCGGCGGTATCTATTATATCAATGTCGTCTATTTTTGCAAATTCGTTCTTTATCACGGTTCTGAAAAGAATTGAATCATCAACTGTGAGAACTCTGATTGCCATTATGAAAATCCCTTTCTTCTGTGATGTGTGAAGTCTCTCACTTCATCGGTCTTCTGTATATAGCAGGCTTTATATATTCGTAGTTTGAAGCGTCGCGCGGGATGCTCTCCGCATGACCGATGAAAAGATATCCGCCCGGTGCGAGAACATCGTAGAATCTGTTGACAAGCGCGTTCTTGGTTTCTGCATCGAAGTAGATCATAACATTGCGGCAGAATATGAGGTCAAAGGGGTGCTTTTTGTAGGGAATTGGATCCATGAGGTTGAAAACCTTGAATACTACGCGCTTTTTCAGTTCGTCATTCACTCTGTAGCAGTTGTTTTCCAGCGGAACGAAGTATTTCTTGACCACCTTTGGATCGAGGTTTTTCATGCTGTCCTCATGGTAAACTCCCTGCTGCGCCTTTGCAAGAACCTTGCGGGAAATATCGGTCGCGAGGATCTTGGTGTCCCAGCTTGCGGCATCGGCACCGAAGAACTCCATCATTTCGATCTCGTTCGTGTAAGGCTCCTCACCGCTGGAGCAGGCAGCGCTCCAGATGTATATTGTTTTTGAAGCAGCGTTTTTCTGCTTGATCTCCGGGAGGAACACGTCTTTCATGAACTGGTAATGCTCCGGTTCACGTCTGAAATATGTATGGTTGGTGGTAAGCTTGTTCAGGAGGTTGACTACTTCTGTTCCGCTGGTGTCAGCGAATACCATATCGAGAAACGGCTTATAGTCGCTGAAACCTCTCTTGTTAAGCTCATTGCCGAGTCTTCCCTCTATAAGCACACGCTTCTGCGCAAGATTTATCCCGTAATTGTCATGTACAAAGGAAACAAGGCGGTTGAATTCCGCGTCATTGATCTTGACCTGCATTATTTTTCCGTGATCCCGACAGCCGGGATCTCTCCTTTTCTTTCATTTCGCCGTTATGCCGCAGCATTATCTGTAAATTCCGTTATTATTCTTCTCCGAGGAACATATCGCCGTCGTAAATGAGTTTTGCGACATCGAGAACCAGCTTTATGCCGTCCTGCATTTCCAGCAGGTATTTGATGAACTTGTTGTCGTTTACGCCGATACGGTCGGGGGAGTTTGCGATATTCTTCTGGTAAACGGGGATAACGCCGATGACCTCATCAACTATGACACCGACGGTAACGCCGCTCTCTTCGATGATGATAGTGTTGGTACGTTCGTTATATTCCTTTTCCTCTTTGCCGAAGCGGCTTCTCATGTCTATGACAGGAACGACTTTGCTTCGTACATTGATGATACCCTTGATATAATAGGGTATGCCGGGGACTACCGTGATATGCGGAACACCTATGATCTCGATGACCATCGGGATCTCAATGCCGTAAACCTGATCGCCGATAAAGAAAGTGAGGACTTTTGTGATCTCGCTCTCCTTCTCGTTCTTGGCATTGAGATTCTTCCTCTTCATCTCTTCCTGCTTCGCAAATAATTCTTTTATATCCATTGTTTCAAGCCTCCCTTAGCGCGTACCGATAAGTGTATTGACATCAATGATGAGCGAGATGCTTCCGTCGCCCATGATCGTGCAGCCGCTGAGTCCCTGACCCTTGATGTCATACTGCGAGAGGTACTTCGGGAAAGGCTTGACAACGACCTGCTGCTCACCGATAAGCTTGTCCGCGAAGAGGCATATTCCTCTGTTCTCCGACTCTATCAGCAGCACTATGCCGTCCTCGATGTCGTTTACGTCCGAGGGAAGTCCGAACTTCTCGTTGAGTCTTAGCATAGGGTAGCAGACTCCGCGTATCATTATCATCTCGCCGCGTCTTGTATCGTTGAGTATCTGATCGCGCTTGACGATGAAGCTTTCCTTGATGACCGAGATCGGGACTGTGAATTCCGCGTCGCCCACCATGATCTCCATGCCGTCCACGATAGCGAGGGTGAGCGGTATCTTGATGATGAACGATGTTCCTTCGCCCTTCTTCGACTCAACGGTGAGGGAGCCGCCCATTTTGCTGAGGTTGGACTTTACAACGTCCATGCCGACGCCTCTTCCGGAATACTCTGTAACAACATCGTTGGTAGAGAAGCCCGGCAGAAGTATCATGTTCTGGATCTCGCGCTCGCTGTATTCGGAAACCGGCTTTGTGAGGAGTCCGTTGCGCTCCGCTTTCTGAATGACCTTGTCTGTATCTATGCCCTGACCGTCATCGGAAATGGTGATGACAACTTCACCGGAACTGCTCATAGCGGAAAGCTTTACCGTACCCTTGGCGGGCTTGCCGCGAGCCACACGCTCCTCGGTGGTATCTTCGATGCCGTGGTCAACCGCGTTTCTTACAAGATGCATGAGAGGATCGTTGAGGTTATCGACGATGGACTTATCAACCTCGGTGGTATCTCCCTCTATAACAAGCTCAACGTCCTTGCCGAGCTTAACTTTCATATCTCTTACTATGCGGTTCATTTTCTGGAACGGACCGGTCAGCGGCACCATGCGGATAGACATTACCGTGTCCTGAAGCTCGTCTGTAAGCTTGCGCAGTTCGCGGGCGGATTTTGTGAAGCTTTCGAGACGCAGTCCCTCAAGTTCGGGGTTGGAGATGACCATAGATTCCGTGGTGATGATCTCACCGACGATATCATGGAGCTGGTCGAGCTTCTGGAGGTTTACGCTGATAAGGCTCTGCTTTCCGCCGCCGGAGGACGATTTTGCAGCCTCGGGCTTCGGCTTTTCGGCGGGCTTGGGAGCGGGCTTCGGAGCAGCCTGAGCGGCAGGAGCAGCCTCAGCCTGCGCAGCAGGAGCGGGAGCCGGTTCGGGAGCTTTTTCTTCCTCAGGCTCTGCGGCGTTCGAGTCGATCACTTCATAGGACTGAACGTTAAGCGAACCCTCGATAGCGGAAAGGACCGCCTTGACATCGGGAGCCTTGAAAGATATGATAAAGCCGTTGTCTATTATCACGTTTGCGGAATCCTGGTTGGACTCGATATCCTCGGGGATATACTTCACGATCTCCACGTCGTCAACCAGTTCCTTTACGTTGTTTATCAGCATGAATGCGCGGATATTCTCCATTTTGCAGCCGTCCTCAAAGAACACGCGCACGGTGGTGCAGTCCGCGTCAACGCCTTCCGGCACAGCGGGGGCAGCCGTCGAAGCGCCTGCCGCGGGAGCCGCAGCGGCTTCCGTCTCATCAAGCTCGCCCTTGAGCATCTTTGCGCCCTTTTCGAGCTTGGCTATCATTTCGGAGAAATCCGTAGGTTCATAATCGTCGTCGTTCTGGATCATATCGATCTCAGCCTTGAAAAGGTCTGACATCTGGAAAACGAGGTCATAGACGAAACCTACATCTGTCATTTTCTCCGGTGCTTCGCGTATTATGAAGAACATATCTTCTCCCTTGTGCGCAAGCATCTGGAGGTTCTCGAATCCCATCATAGCAGAGGAGCCTTTTACGGTGTGCATGATTCGGAATATCTCGTTGATATCCTCCTCAGTAAACTCGTTGGCCTTCTCCGTTCTGAGCAGGATCTCGTCGAGCTGTTCAAGCAATGTCGTTGTTTCGAATATGTAGGTATCGATCATCGCTTCCATTCCGGGTTCTACTTTAGCCATATCTTGTCCATCGCCTTTCCGCCCTCATGGCATCATGCCTTGACAGGGCTGTATATGTAATATAATAGTTTATATTTTAAAGCGGGAAACCCGCGTATTGCCGTTAATCTGATCTGTATTGTAATGCGACACTAAAATTTGTAGCAATTGACAAACTTTTTCGTCAAGGTTTACGAAAATTATTGATTTTCGATAATTCCGGGTTGCAAAATGAGAAATTTTGTGATAATATATATTTAATAAAGTATATGCGGCTGATCTCAGCAAGGAAGGAATGATAAAGATGCCAATTTCCAATATTCGCGATGTAGCATCGGCGGGTAAGGGGTTCTCTAACTCGGCACTTAACAACCGCAAATCCGATCAGGGCGGCGGAGAGGAAGCCTTCTCCGTTGACGGAACTCAGAAACAGGAGCAGCTTGCTCCCATTAATGAGAAGAATGCCGGCAACAACGCCCAGACAACGATGGGTCAGAAGGATCTGATCCCTCTTGCCATTACAAGCTCCAAAAACCAGACTCTCGCAGTGGAGACGGTCAAGGACATCATCGACACCAATCTTCTCAGCACCGCCAAACTCAACGGCTATACCGAACTTGTAGGCGAACTCGAGCAGCTCAGTGCGTCGCTTTATATCCCCGCAAAGGAACTTGTCAAGGAAATGACCGAGCAGGAGAAGCAGAATACCATGTTCTCCGGCGACAAGTTCTACGATCTTCTCCGCGATATCGCCAAGGACGCGGATCCCGATCAGAAAGAAGCAATAGGCAATATGCTCAAGGCTATCAACTTTTCACAGAACCGCAAGGAAATAACCACCGCGGTGTCCGCGAATCTGCGTTTCCTTGCCGAGTATTTCTCGCCTAACAAGGGACTTTCGGGGAGACTTACAAATCTTGCCGATCTGTGGAGCAAGGACAGCGCTCAGAGCAACTTCGCCTCTCTGCGTGACCAGACTTCGGATCTGATGCAGAGCCTTTCCGAGAGCCTGCTCAACGACAGTCATACTCAGACTCTTCTTCCTATTGTAACACATAATCTGTCAAAATTCAATACCAATGCGTCGATGCTTCGTGAATATTTCACTCAGCTTCTCACTCTTGTGCCGTCCTATGAGATGAGAACGGAACTTTCCAAAAGCTTTGAGCAGCTTCTCGCCAAGCTTGTCAGAAAGGATCCGAGCCTCATGCCCAAGGGCTTTGAGGACGAAGTCTTTGAGGAAGAGATAGACGAGCAACTCGGTAACAGATACAATCCGCAGTACGCGGTTGACGAGAACGGGGAGCCTGTTGAGAACCGCCGTTTCAACGGTCAGGGTACAGGCGCTTACCGCGGTGAGGAGCCGGGTCAGTCAGACGGTCAGCAGGTGCGGTATTCCGAGGGCAATGACAACGCCCGCGGATCCGGTTACGTCGGTCAGCAGAACCGCGGGGAGTCCGAAAACGGCGAACCCGTTCAGTACGCTGTGAATGACCGGGGGCAGCAGATCCGTCCCGGCGGACAGCCGATGCCCGATGATGCGGAACAATTCTCGCAGGGTAATACAAGCCCGCAAAACGTTCCTGTTGACAATTATACTACAAATGAACAAAAAAATCAAGGGCAAAATGAGATTTTAGGTAATGAGTACCAACCCAATCAGGAAATTTCGTCATATCTTACAAATGTTCTTGGCGATAATGACTATATAATGCAGTACGGACTGGACGAAATGGATTTTACCGGAGCCTTAAATCTGCTCAACAACGGTACGGCAAGTCCGGAAGAGACTATCCGTGCTGTTCTCGGCTCGCTGATCGACGACAACAATGTCCGTCAGGCGCTTGATATGCAGCTTTCGCAGATAACTTCTCCCGCGCAGATGGTGGATTTCCTCAACGAGTTCCTTGAAGCTATGCCGGACGGGACTCTGCGCGACAAGGTCTATGAGGTGCTGGAGGAAGCCGTCAACCACATGGACGACGATGACCGGTTCAGCACCGATGACCGTCAGGCGGCGCAGCAGACCCAGCAGCAGGCTGTCCGTCAGATGCAGCAGCAGAAGAAATCCAGCTCCATTCAGGCGCTTACCGACTTTGTCGAGAAGAACATCAACCACCCCGCGCTCAAATCCATTGACAGCTTCAACGCGTCCAACCTGCTCCAGTCCATGATAAACGCGCCGGGAGTGATGACTCCTCTTGCGCACTACATTCTTCCGGTGCAGGTGGAGAACACCCGTGCGTTCGGGGAACTGTGGGTTGATAACAACGACGAGTCGGGCGCTACCGGAAAGGGCGGTGGCAGTCACCACCACCTGTTCCTGACGTTCGATGTGGACACGTTCGGGCGGTTTGAGGTCGATGTTTACGCAAACGACAAGACGGTGAAGGTAAGTCTGCTTCACCCGTCAAGCTTCATGAAGAACATAGGCGGCGTTGTAGAGAAGATAAACCGCATTGCCGCAAGCACAAAGTACAGCATTTCCGATTTCAACACAGGAGTTCTGAAAGAGCCTCACAACCTCACTCAGATATTCCCGAAGCTCAGCGAAAGGAGGGCGGGTCTGAATGTCAAAGCGTAAAAACTATGGTCAGAAAGCCGCCGTCGCCCTGAAATACAATCCGAGTCTCAACTACGCGCCGGTGGTTGTCGCGTCGGGACTCGGAGAACTTGCGCAGCGCATTGTCAATATCGCGGACGCGAACGGCGTTCCTATCTACCGTGACGACAGCACGGCAGCTTTGCTTGTTATGCTCAACTCCGGCGAGGCTATCCCGCAGGAGCTTTATCAGATCGTTGCGGCGATCTATGCCGAGGTGGTCTATACATCGAACGAAGCGAAGAAGATCGCAAGACGCAGATAGATCCGTACATAAAAAGACTTTGCCCCAAGCTTGGCGCTCGGGGCAAAATCATTATGGAAGGATAACTCAGGATAAATGAGGTGTTTTCTTATTTCGGTCTTATGCTGTAATTATATTATAACCTCTTTTCCTGCAAAATGCAATTACAAAACGGTTAAAATTTTATTACAATACGGTTACAGAACACTGCCGAAAAGTTACAATTTGTAACCTTTTACCGCGTTCCGGTGAAGAAACTGTGGTTTTATTCTGAAAACAAGCGCTTTTTCTTGATTTTTACGGCAGTCTGTGCTATAATCGTTTTCGGGGCAGGCAACAGGTCTGCAATATATTATAATAGTATAGGAGCCGCAGACATGGCAGAGAACACACAGATAGTACCCTCCGGCGATTTCGGGAATATGATAGGCAATACGGCGGAACTGCTGGAATCCGCTAAGCCGTTTCTGGAACTTATGATGCAGAACGAATGTGCGCTGCGGGAGCTTGAAACAAAGCTGAATGTGCTTAACGACGAGTTTTCCACGGTTTACAACTACAATCCGATCGAATCCATAAAAACGCGTGTCAAGGATCCGGTCAGCATAGTTGAGAAAATGAACCGCAAGGGTATCGCTCCGACGATAGAGAACATCGAGAACAGTCTGAACGACATAGCGGGCGTAAGGGTGATATGCTCGTTTCCTGAGGACATTTATGCCATCGCGGACATACTTACGATGCAGGACGACATCACGCTTATCAAGCGCAAGGACTATATTGCGAACCCGAAACCGAACGGCTACCGCAGTCTCCACTTGATCGTTGGGATCCCGATATTTCTGTCAACGGGCAAGAAGATAATGAAAGCGGAGGTGCAGTTCCGCACTATTGCTATGGATTTCTGGGCTTCACTTGACCACAAACTCAAGTATAAGCACAATGTAAGGAATCCTGCCGAGATCTCCGCGAAGCTGAAAGCCTGCGCGGACGCGATTTACGATCTCGATTACAGAATGCAGGATATCCGCAATCAGATCGAGCGTGAAAGCCGCTGACAGACCTCATGCGCGGACAGTTGCAGTGCGGTCTGTTCGCAGAGTTACGATTCTCCGTGGCACGGCATGGGTCCAGCGTCACGCTGGCGCGGGAGGGGCTGACCGACAGAAGATCAGCCCCATTTCTCTTTGTCTGTCTGTTCTCTGCGGCTGAAAACACAGCCGCAGTAATTCTGCCGGTACAGACCGTACTGTGCGGACAGTGCGATCGAGCGTTTGTACCCCTCGCGCTTTTTGAAATCGGAGAACAGGTAGGGGATCCCGACGCGCTCGGATTCCTCACCGCCGATCTCGTTGAGTTTCTCCGCGTTTTTGAGCGGACTTATCGAGAGTGTTGTCGTAAAGAAGTCGAAGTTCCCGCTTTTTGCAGCGTCCGCCGCTTCCGCTATGCGGAGCCGGTAGCAGCGGAAGCAGCGTTCACCGCCCTCCGGGCAGTCCTCGTATCCCCGCGCCGTTTCGTAAAACCTCTGCGGATCGTATCCGCCCTCGGTGTAGGTCACCGGGAATCTGTGCGGCTGTTCGGAAAGCAGTCTGCGCAGTTCGGCTGCTCGCTTCTCATACTCCGCTTTCTCGGAAATGTTCGGATTGTAGAAAAAAACCGTGATCCGGAAATACTCCGACAGGTATTCGAGAACGTAACTGCTGCACGGTGCGCAGCAGCAATGCAGCAGCAGGGAAGGGGTCTGTCCGCTCGCGGTGATATCCGCAAGCCGGCGGTCAAGTTCCCGCTGATAGTTCACCTTGTTCATTTTCTGTTCTCCGATACTTTCGCTATGATCTCGCTGGTTTCCCGGACACTGCCGGACAGCACCTCGGACTTGTCCAGTATAATAAGTCTGTCGTCGCCCTCACGCAGGAAAAAAGCCGTTTTACCCTCTTGTGCCGATGTGAGCTTATCCCACCCGATCACGCGGACCGGACGGTTGTCATGCACTATGACGATCTCTTTCTCGGATACCGCGCATACCAGACCGTCCTGCTTGTTGTGCGCGGCTGCAAGCTTTTCTGCCGTAGAGTTGATCGTGATATGCAGAAACAGTATGATCCCAGCGTCAACGACCAGTGCGCAGATGGTCAGCACAAGCATGACCGTGTTCTGTGTCATTATCCAGCCGATTATCCCCAGCAGCGGCAGAGCCGTCAGCATACTCGCACATACTATCATCGGGAGCGACTGTTTCAGCGATGTTCCGGTAAGCCGCAGCATCACATATTCACGGGCGCTTTTATGTCCGCATTTCATGCTGTAATCCGTCATTATACTATCCTCCCCACAATTTCAAACACAGGTCCTTTCTGCCAGAGAAAGGTTGAAAGCGCGATCTGTATGCACTCACCCTGCCCGATAACGAAGTCAGCCGGGCGAAGCTTAGGCAGCCCGTAGTTTGCGCACAGATTCGTTATAACACCGCCGTGGGTTATCATTGCAGCCTTTGTGATCTGCTCGTGCATCATATCCTTGAAGATCTCTTCAAGACCGTCGAGACAGCGCAGAGTAAACTCCTCCATTGTCTCCCCGCCGGGAGCCTTGGCATCAAATCCGCCCTTTATCCATTCGAGATATTCCGGCATATCCTCAAGCTCGGTCTGAGTCTTGCCCTCAAACTCTCCGAAGTCGCACTCCGCAATGTTGTCGATCTGCTTCACATAGCGGTTCGGGTAGATGATATCGGCAGTTTCCAGACAGCGCTTCAGCGGGCTTGAATAGACCTTCTGCACATCCGGATAGATGTGATCGTGGGCATAGCGTGATATTGCGGCATATCCCTCATCGCACAGCGGCAGATCGGTGAGTCCGATATAGCGTCCCTCAAGATTGCCCTGGGTTATTCCGTGACGGATAAGATACAGTGTGTAGTTCTTCATGCTTTACTTCCTTTTTTGGTACTATCCGGCGGCACCGGGCGTGCATTCCGGATGTGTTGTGAATTGTGAATCGTAAAGATAACGGAAAAATGGTTTTTTTGTCGAAAATGCCACTTTACAAGTTCTTGATTTTGTAATATAATTAAGTTGTGGAGTGTACCTATATATACTATACAGGCTTTCCGGTCCGTACACTCGCTGACAGGCACGCAACTCAACCTCCTCTGCCCGAAAGGTTCCCCGATAGTTATGAAAGAAATGAATACAGAATTCCCGAGAATACTCGCTTTACTGCGTAAAGAAAGACATATAAGCCAGAAAGCCGCTGCAGCGGATCTTGGTGTTGCGCAGGCTCTTTTATCGCATTACGAAAAGGGAAAGCGTGAACCCGGACTTGAATTCATAGTCCGCGTTGCCGACTACTATGATGTTTCCGCTGATTATCTGCTCGGACGTTCCGCTGTAACGACCGGCGGTATCATCACCGAGAACGATATCCCGAATACCGAAGCGCCGTCAAAGGCTCAGGTGGGTGCGAATATATCCGTCACGCTCTCGAAAAAGCTTCTTATGAACAGCATTGATATCATTTATGATATCCTCGGCAAGGTTTCGGAATCTCGGCTCACCGTGGCGGTAACGTCCATTCTCAGCCTTACCGTATATAAGGTGTTCAGACTTGTGTTCCGCTCAAACAAGTCCAATTCGCAGACAATGTTTGAGATCGCCGATGAGCGCGCCTGCCACCTTGCTGACGCGGGAGTCCATATCGCGGAAGCGGATATCGCTACTGCCGTAAAGAGTATAGACAGCGTTAATGCCGAGATATCAACGGTGCTTATCGAAAAGGAATACCCCAAGCAGTCCGCGGCTTTGCTTTCACTCATCAAGAGCAGTGAGGCTCAGCTCAGAAAGCAGCTTTAATTGTAAATCATGCTCCGTGCAGCAGATGCACGGAGCTTTTTATTCGCTTTTATTCGCCGTTGGCAACTTTGGTGTAGAATTCGTCCCACATCTTCACAACGTGTTCCTTTGAATAGAACTCGTTGCCGCGCTTTGAAGCTTCCACCCACTTTTCATAGTAAGCGGGATCGTCGCGCAGCTTCACAAGTTCGCTTATAAAGCCGTCAACGCTGCTTTCGCGGGTGTAGAAATCGAACAGTATGTCATGATATATCTCAAGGTCGCGCAGAAGTATCGGAACGTGTGCGCACATCGCCTCAAGTATGGTCATGGGGAAAAGTTCCTCAAACGACGGCAGGAACATCACGTCACCGAGATTGTATATCTCGTTCATGTCGTCGCGGGGTATCATTCCAAGCAGTTTCAGGTTCTCCGGGGGATTCTCCTTTACCTTGCTTATCTCCTTGTAGCCATCGGTTATTGCGCCGAACGAGAAATCGCCTGCCCACGCGAATACCATATCCGGGCGCTGTTTTGCGATTTCGAGAAAGTCAAAGAATCCCTTGCGCACCTGAAGCTGTCCGGCGCAGACCGCAACGAACTTGTCGCGGGGGATACCGTACTTGTCACGAAGCCGCATTTTTTCTTCCAAGGGCAGTGGGTGGAACTTCTCGCTCGACACATAGTTCGGTATGTATGTGACTTTGCTGCGGTCAACGCCGTAATGCTCCAGCCTGCCGATGAAGTAGGGGTTCACGGTCACAAGGTAGTCCATGCTGTCGTAGAACTTTATCATGTAGGCGTAGAATATCTTTTTTGCCGGCTTCGGCAGATTCAGACTGGTCTCCACCGTCTCCGGGAGCATGTGTACATAGCCTACCGAGCGTCCGCCGCGTGTGGCAAGCGGCTTTCCGAGGAAGTAACCGAGATTTATCGTGTGGTAGTGGGTTATGTCGGCGGCGATGTGGGCATTTTCGGTGACTTCAAACTTGTCGGACAGGTTTTCCTTTATAAGCGCTACCTGTTCGAGATATGCCGAGCCTACGCCCTGTCCGGGAACGGACGTAGCCTGGGATTTCATGTTTATGGTGATCTTTTTCCCTTTCGGGGTCTTGTTCTTTCGTGTTAAAAAGTATAATGCGCAGCCTGCCGCCGCACCGATAAGGGCAGCTGCCGCGATGATCTTCTTGTTCATAGGTCACTCCGTCATGTTTATGTCATTAAGGTACTTCTTTATTGCCTCGACAAATTCTGCTGCGTTTTCGTATTGTTTTATCACTTCTTCTTTTGAAATGATGAAGAAATCGTCGTAATCACTGCTTGTACGGATATCAAACAATTCAATTATTGTCGAAGATAATTGCCTGGGAAGGATCTCCGTTTTAATGTAGCGTTTTCTGAATTCTGAAATAATCCCGCTGTGCTTTTTTGAATCATACTCATCAAGTGCAAGAACAGCTCTCATTGCGTGAAATATAGCATAATAAGACCTGTTTGCAGAGTTTTTATATCTTTCCGATGATAAACAGTTTCTGGAATCTTCGAAACATTCTTCCGCGTGCTGCAGACGAATGTTGGAAAGTGCTTTCTTTTCAGTCTTTTCCATATTTTATTCCTTCTGTCAAAACATTGCGATAATATGGCAGTACTTTTGAAAAGCGATGAAACTGACTGTAAGGGACAGCGACAGCTGAAACAAGAATATCTCGTTCCAGACCGATATCATTGTTTATACCCGATACATTGCTTCTCATATCTGCAAGCTTCTCCGGTTCCTCATCAACAGTAACGAGAATGTCAATGTCCGACTCATCATCAAAGTCTCCGCGGGCATAGGAGCCGTAAAGGTACGCGTCGCGAAGCTTGTCGCCGAACAACTCTCTGCACCTTTCAACGACTTCCGCGAAGATCGCCATAGCCTCGCTTTGAGTACACATATCCGACACCTCCCGTTATAAATGCGGAGCGCATAGGTGCAATGCGCCCGTGCGCTCCGTTGGATATGGTTTAACCTTCGTAGTCCATACCGAGTTTGAGAGCTTTCATGTTGGATTCCAGCTTGTCAGCCTTTTTCGGGGGTATGCACTTTTTCATAGCCTTCTCGATGACAGCTTCATCGGTAAGACCGATCTCTTTGAGCAGCTTTCCTGCAAGGATTATGTTTGCCATGCCCTTCAAGCCGTTCTCATTCGCCATACCGGTCGCGGGAACGTAGAAGCACTTTATGTCTGTGCGGTCGGAAGTACCCTCGACCAGCGTGGAGTCGATGAACGCCATTCCGTCCGGCTTCACAGCGCCGATGAACTTGTCGAAGGACGGTGTGTTCATGACGAGGAGCTGAGTGGGTTCAAGGATAAGCGGCGAGCCTATGGGCAGGTCGCTCACGGTAACCGAGCAGTTGCAGGTACCGCCGCGCATCTCGGGTCCGTATGACGGGAGCCATGAAACTTCCTTGCCCGCGTAAAGACCTACATAAGCGAGAAGCTTGCCGGCGAAGAGGATACCCTGACCGCCGAAGCCCGCGAGGAGAAATTCGTTTGTCATGACGCGGACACCTCCTTGTTTCTTACGGGAGCGTCTTTGTACACGCCCAGCGGGTAGTATGGTATCATGTCATTCTTCAGTCTCTCGATAGCCTGTACCGGAGTAAGTCCCCAGTTGGTAGGGCAGGTGGAGAGAACTTCTATGATCGAGAAGCCCTGCTTGTTCTTCTGGTACTCGAAGCCCTTGCGGATAGCCGCCTTTGCCTTGCGGATATTTGCGGGGTCAACTACAGTAACACGCTCCGCGAGAGCAACGCCGTCGAGCTGAGACAGCATTTCGCACATCTTGACCGGGAATCCCTCGATGTCGGTATTTCTGCCGTAGGGAGTGGTCTGTGTCACCTGACCGGGCAGTGTGGTCGGAGCCATCTGTCCGCCTGTCATGCCGTAAGTGGTGTTGTTGATGAAGATAACGGTGATGTTCTCACCGCGGGTAGCAGCGTGAACAGTCTCCGCCGTACCGATAGCTGCGAGGTCGCCGTCACCCTGGTAGGTGAACACGAACTTGTCGGGGTTTGCGCGCTTTACGCCGGTAGCGACAGCCGGAGCGCGTCCGTGGGAAGCCTCCATCATGTCGCAGTTGAAGTAGTCATAAGCCATAACGGAGCAGCCTACCGGGCATACTCCTATAGTATCGCCCTCGATGTTCATTTCATCTATGACCTCGGCAACAAGGCGGTGAACTATACCGTGTGTGCAGCCGGGGCAGTAGTGAAGATACACGTCGGTGAGGGCATGAGGTCTCTTAAAATCGGGCATCAGTCATTACCTCCCATTTCCTTTATCTTTGCGAGTATCTCTGCGGGAGCGGGGATAACACCGCCGGTTCTTCCGTAGAATTCAACGGGCTTTGAGCAGTTTATAGCAAGCTTTACGTCATCTACCATCTGTCCCATGGACATTTCGACAACGAGTACCTTCTTTGCGTTCTTTACCGCGTCGTTCAGTTCGTTCTTGGGGAACGGATAGAGCGTAACGGGTCTGAACGCGCCTGCCTTGATACCCTGCTTTCTTGCTTCGTCAACTGCGGACTTCGCAAGACGCGCGGTGGAGCCGTAAGCTACTACCACGATATCGGCATCGTCACAGTAATCGGCAACTGCCTTAGTCTCGTTCTTTTCGATCTCCGCGTATCTCTCGTAGCGCTCCCTGATAGTGCGCTCAAGTTCGGGAGCCTGTAAGTAGAGGGAGTTGATTATGTTGTGCTGTCTCTTGTTGCCGTGACCGTTAGCAGCCCAGGGCTTCTTTGAAGCGTCGGACATAACGATCTCGGCATCATCGAACGCCACCGGTTCCATCATCTGACCGAGCAGACCGTCAGCCAGTACGACAGCGGGCATTCTGTACTTGTCCGCGAGGTCGAATGCGCGTGTTACGCAGTCAGCCATTTCCTGCACGGTAGAGGGAGCGAGGACGATTATGTTGTAGTCGCCGTGACCTACGCCCTTTGTGATCTGGTAGTAGTCCGCCTGGGAGGGCTGGATACCGCCGAGTCCGGGACCGCCGCGCATTACGTCGATGATGACGCAGGGCAGATCCGCACCCGCGATGTAGGAGATACCCTCGGATTTGAGGGAGATTCCGGGTGACGATGACGAGGTCATGCAGCGGATACCGGAGCCTGCACAGCCATATACCATGTTGATAGCCGCAACTTCGGACTCAGCCTGTAAGAACACGCCGCCGACCTTGGGCATTCTCTTTGAGAGGTAAGCCGCAATTTCTGTCTGGGGAGTTATCGGGTAACCGAAGAAGCACTTGCAGCCGGCACGCAGAGCGGCTTCCGCGAGAGCTTCGTTTCCCTTCATCAAGCTTTTTTCTGCCATTACTTCTTACCTCCTGTTACAGTGATAGCGCAGTCCGGGCACATCATAGCGCACATTGCGCAGGCGATGCAGGCATCGTCATCGGTGCAGTGCGCGGTGTAGTAGCCCTTTTTGTTGAGCTTTTCCTGTTGGATCGCCACTATCTTTTTGGGACAGGCCGTGACACACAGCCCACAGCCCTTGCAGCGGTCGAATTCAACTTCCATTTTTGCCATTGACATTACTTCCTTTCTTTTATTCAATGCAGAATTGCATATTTATTGACATTCATCTTCCCATACATTGTGAACATATCGTTTCACTGTATAAAGTTCCGGGGCGTTATCCGCTTCGGCGCCTTCCGCCGCGCAGGTCGCCCTTATCGGCAGACCGGTGAGCTTTGAAACTTCCTCCGCGAACGGGAGAGACTCCCGGATCGTCAGGGGAGTTGTCTCCGCGCCGAGGTTCGAGTTGTTCACAATGCCGGTGCAGGCGATGCCGCCGGAAAATTCGATCTCCCGCATCACCTGTACCGCCTCGGCAGGCTCTTTTGTGAGATAGCGGTACTTGTTTATGACATAGAGCATTTCCTTGTCGGCAAAACCGTTTATCAGCGGTGCGAAGCGTCCGAGCGCTTTTGCGCCCTCATCGTCGCCGCCCACATCTATGACCACATATCCTCCGTCTGCGAGAATGCTTTCAAGGGGTATATTCAGTGACGGGATATCGAGGTTGGTATTTGCATATACCGGCGCGTGGACGGCAATGCCGTGTTCCTCAAACAGCTTTCCGAAATCCGCGGTGCGGAAATACGGGTTGACGATATCAAGGTCTATGACCGTGCATTTATGCCCTTTCGCGGCGATATCAAGAGCGATGTTCACGGAAAAGTTGGTTTTGCCGGAGCCGTAATGCCCGGTCACAACAGTAAGTCTGGAATAATTCATATCACTTTATAAAAGACGCGAATGTGTTGGCAAGAGTCTGTCCGTATTCAGCGTATGCGTCCCTCAGTTCATTGGCAAACTGCGACATACCGCCTGCGATAACGGTCATGAACAGAATACCAAGAACGATACCGAGTGCTATCGAGATAAGCTCGACGATCAGCATAGCTTTGCAGTAGTTCTTTCTGCTTGTGGGACCGTCGCCGAAGCCCCATATGAACAGGAAGATAAGGCTTATGAGACCGAAGAATGTGGTCACGATTATAGTCAGTACCCATTTTCCGAGAGTCATCTCGTCCTCTGCGGGTCTGTAAACCGGCGGGGCGTATGTATAAGGCTGTCTGTACTGGTTTGAAGCCTGATTTGCGGCCGGCGCACCGGGAGACACATAGCCGTCGTTCCTGCCGAATGAGTTGTCCTCAGCGGACTGAGCGTTCACATAGGCGGAACCCTCCGGCGGAATATTTGAAACATTCTCGCCGCAGCGCGTGCAGAAGCGCTCGTCGTCCATAAGAAAATTGCCGCAGCGTGTGCATCGTTTAGCCATAGTAAATATCCTTTCCATCGCAAAGATAATAATCGTACACTATATAATATCACATTTTCCGTCAAAAATCAATCGGTTTGCGAAAAAAACCTTGAATTATATAAAAAATAATGTATAAAATCGTATTTCTGTTGAAATTTACATGAAAATGTGGTAAGATAAGAACAGTAAGACTGTGAAAGGAAATGACTATGAAACTGCTTGTAATTGACGGAAACAGCATCATAAACCGTGCGTTTTACGGTATAAAACTGCTGTCAAATAAAAAGGGAGTGTTCACAAACGCGGTCACAGGCTTTATGAACATCTACCTGAAACTTATAGCCGCGTATGATCCGGACGGCGCGGCTGCGGCTTTTGATCTGAAAGCTCCCACATTCCGGCACAAGGCTTATGACGGCTACAAGGCGGGGCGAAAGGGTATGCCGGAAGAACTTGCGATGCAGATGCCTTATGTAAAGAACATACTGCGCGCGCTTGGAGTGCGGGTGGTGGAATGTGAGGGTTATGAGGCGGACGATATACTCGGAACGCTTGCCGATGCCTGTGAGAAAGACGGCGGTGAGTGCGTCATCGCAACAGGTGACCGGGACTCATTCCAGCTCATCACCGATAGAGTATATGTCAACCTTGCAAGTACAAAAGAAGATATTCTCTACACCCCGGATAAGATACGGGAGGTGTACGGCGTGGCGCCGCCCGAAATGCTGGAAGTCAAGGCGCTTATGGGTGACAGCAGCGACAATATACCGGGAGTTCCCGGAATAGGCGAAAAGACCGCACTTTCACTCATTCAGAAGTACCATACGGTCGCAGACATTTACGCGGATCCCGGATCCCTTGATGTCACTAAGTCCGTAAAGGAAAAGCTTGTCCACGGCAGGGAAAGCGCGGAGCTTTCACTTATGCTCGGAAGAATAGTCCGGGACGCGCCTGTGGATACCGATATTTCCGGTTATAAGTTCGCGCCCCGGGACGAGATAAAGCTTGCGGAAATCCTGACGGAGCTCGAAATGTTCTCGCTCATAAAAAAGCTGAACATAGGGCAGCAGGCCATTGATACCGCAGCGGCACACCGGGCTTCAGCCGGCGCGAGCGACGCGGAAGCGGAGAGAGCGGAACCGCTTTCGGACG
>JAGAWN010000038.1 GCA_017941355.1 Ruminiclostridium sp.
CGTGCAGCTGATAACGCAGCAGGTCTCGCGATCTCCGAAAAGATGAGATCTCAGATCCGCGGCCTTACACAGGCTTCCGCTAACGCTAACGACGCTATTTCGCTTATTCAGACAGCTGAAGGCGGTCTTCAGGAAACCGAAGACATCATGCAGAGAATGCGTGAGCTTTCCGTACAGTCCGCAAACGGCACTTACACAGATGAAGACCGTGAGCAGATCCAGTACGAAGTTGACGCTCTCAAGGCTGAGGTTGACAGAATAGCTGAGTCCACAGAGTACAACGAGATGAAGCTTCTCGACGGTTCTCTTGACGGCAAGGGCTCTTCCAACGGCGAGTACGGCGCAAGATACGGTACACAGATCGAAGATGCTGATAATAAAGTTCTGAATAAGGGCTCAACAATTACTTCAAATATTGCCGGTGTAACGGTTGAGTTCACAGAAAATGCTTCCGGTAAGGGCGGAGAAAACGCTTTCTGGAACGATGGCGGAACTGCACTGACTATCAACCTTGTTAAGGGTCAGAGCTACAGCCAGAACGAGATCGATGAGCTCGTTAAGGGCGCTAATACAGCAAAGGACGACGCACAGTCAGCCAATATTCCCGATGTCAAGATCACTCTTGAAGGCGGAAGAACAAAGTCTGTTGAAGCACAGGGCGCTTCTGATGAAACTGCTGCAGGCGTAAGAGCTGCATCCGAAGGTGCAGACGGCAATCTTAGCGCGGCTCTTGTTGGTGATAAAACTGAAGGTTATGCAGACACAATTAAGTTCACAGCAAACTCTTACGGCAAAGATGAGCGTGAGATAAAGATCGCCTTTGATGTTGCTGCAGGCAAAGAAGAAGTAAAGGTTGGCGAACAGTCTGATACTGATGATTTCACAAAGGATGGAAAGTTCGAGCTGCATCTCGCTACAGGTACTGACTACAGCGAAGATGATATTGAGCGTATTCTCGCCAAGGCTGGTCTTGACTATTCCGTATCTCTTACTGACTCTAATGCACCTGACGGAGATGCTATGCTTCGTTCTAATTCAAAAGAAGCTGAGATCACTGAGACAATTGGTGACGGAGCTGAAGGTAAGGGCGTAGGTAAGGATGCAATCCAGTCCACAGGCGAAGGTCTTACGTTCCAGATCGGTGCAAACGGCGTTGAGGATCAGAGACTTACAGTCAATGTAGGTGATATGAGCGCAGATGCTCTCGGTATCGGCGGTCTGTCCGTTGCTAAGCAGGACGATGCTAATGAGGCTATCAACAAGCTTGATGACGCTATCAAGACAGTTTCCACACAGAGAGCTAAGCTCGGTGCGGTTCAGAACAGACTTGAACACACAGTTAATTCGCTGAACACAGCTAATGAGAACATGACGGCTTCCGAGTCTCAGATCAGAGATACTGACATGGCAGCAGAAATGATCAAGTACACGAAGTCCAACATACTCCAGCAGGCTTCGCAGTCTATGCTCGCACAGGCTAATCAGCAGCCTCAGGGCGTTCTCCAGCTCCTCGGCTAATAAGTTTACTACTATTATTCGGAGCGGTGCCGCATAAGCGGCACCACCCTCCGATGTGTAAATCGGAGGTAATATGGCTGAAGAAAAAAAAGACTCAAAGTCAAAAATAATCATTGTTCTTCTGATAATAGTGATAGTCCTGCTTGTTGCGGGTGTGGGAGTGGGTGCAATATTCATTTTCGGCGGACAGAAACCCGCAAATGAAGCACAAACGACCACTCCGGCAGCAACACAAGCACCGGAAACGGAAAAAAAGAACGATAATCCTTTGATATTGGATTATGATAATTCTGCAGTGGCTTTGGACGAGGATACACTTCAAAAACAGTTTGAAGAGCTTCAGGAAAAAGCAAAGAATGGCTATGTAAATCTTGAATTTCAGAACATCGCTACAAGTGATGACGGGATAAATTTTAAGTGCCATTTTGGAAATTCCTCAGCAAATATTGAGGATATGTTCTTTAATATTTATAAGGACAATACATTATCGGAACAGATTTATTTGTCGGGACTTATAGCCCCCGGCACTGCGATCGACAGTTTTGTTTCGGAAATAAAACTTGATCCCGGCGAGTATAAGGCTATAATATTCTTTACGACTGTAGGTGAGGATCATCAGACTATGACTTCTCAGACACCTGTTGAGATCACCTTGAACGTCGGATAATCGACAATAATACTAAAACAACTGGAGGATATCATCATGAAAAAAAGAATTATTTCTGCGGCTCTCGCATCTTTAATGGCAGTTTCTGCTCTCTCTACATCTGCTTTTGCTGAACTGGCTAAGGCGGATCAGACTATCAAGGGAACCGGTGTTACAGCAGTTCCGACTCTTAAAGTTACAATGCCCAAGTCGATGTCTTACATCATCAACCCTTACAAGCTCACTGTTGATGCAAAGGGTAAGGCTGTTGCAGCAGATGATGCAAATTTAGCCGGCAACGCTCAGGTTATACCGGTTTACGGTAAGGCTGCTGATGGTACTACACCTGCTACCGCATGGACAATTACCAACAATAGTGGTATAGCAATAAAGACAGCCATTTACGCAACTGTTACCAACGGTAATGCTACTGCTGTTCAGATCCTTGATGCTAACAATGGTAACAAGGATGTTGACGGAAACGCTGCTGATGCAGCCAAGAGACAGATCAATTTAGATCTTAAGGCTGGCACCGCTGCTATTAAGTTCCTTAAGGCAGCACCTACTGATTGGACAGCTGATGCTGGTTGTACAGTAGTTGCTTCTACTGCTGACGCTGGTACCATAGATCTTAAACTTACCGGTACTACAGCTACAGGCGCTTCTGCTGATGCTCTTTGGACATCTAAGGATGTTGCAACTATAAATGTATTCTTCAAGTTTGACTTTATAGCTAACACATAATAGCGATCTTTCATAGATATTGTCAGACAATGCGCTAATACCAAAACCTAAATTGGGTCGTCCCCGCGGGAAACTACGGGGACGGCTTTGAGGTATAATGGAGGAATAATGACAAATATACACCGACTGGCAAATTATCTTAAGGACAGCTGTATTACAAATGAAACTCTTTCATTTGCCGAAATAAAAAGAATATGCGGATTAAATGCGCCTGCTGATATCCTTGACGGGAAGAGAGAACTTCTGAGAGAGGGATTCAGCGTAATAAAGGTCAATGTAGGTGAGCGCACTGTTATGTTCAGCAGAAATGCATAAGGATATAGTAGAATACATAAGAAACGGGTTTATGTCGTCAGGTTCATTCATGTCCGTCACGCGTGACGGAATAAGGTACATCTATGAAGCGACACACATAGACCTGCTTGACAAAAATACGTCCGGGGCGGAACTTATCGGCATATATGCCCGGGGAGAGTTTTATTCTGTCTCCGAAAGGTATATGAATGTCGGCAGAAATTTCCGGCAAGAACTGTATGCATTTGAGAAATTGTATAATAACGCTTTTGACAAGCAGCTAAGGCAATACAGTTCACATAGACCCATAGGCGGGAAAATACCGATAATGCTCGAAAAACGGATCGAGACATTCCGGGAACGTGATATGGAAAGGGTCGCGCTCGATATCATCTTCGGGAATGTCGGGCTGACCGACAAACCGATAGACCACAGCTATTACGAGCCGTTGTTCCTGCGGTATCTTCTGCTTGGAAACAAGGAGCTTGAAAGTGCGGTAACGGCAGATATAAACGAACACGCCGACGAGCTTAATTTCACAATGATATCCGAGGATATGGCATATAAACGAGCGGCAGAACTGCTGCAAGATACGGATATCGTGGAGAAAATTTCACTTTACGCGAAAATAAAACAGTCAGATAACAAAAATTATTTGATCGCAGTTAATTTTGAAAATACTATTATAAATGTTGACATAGAAAGGGAGCAATTGCTCCGCATGATAAAACATGACGAATCCTTTACATACAAGGGAAAGCTGATAGTTTGCTTTAGTGATATTATAAAAATATCCTGTGGAAAACAGGTATTTTATGAAACTGAATAAGGGGGGTATCGGTATGGAGTATTCAATGGTCGGAAAACGGATAAAAGAATACAGACTTGCAAACAAAATGACGCAGGTTATGCTTGCGGAAAAGACGGGACTCAGCGAAATGGCGATATATTCGTATGAGACCGGAAAGCGGCTGCCCGCATTAGAACCGCTGGTACTGCTGTCAAACGCGCTGAATGTTTCGACAGATGCCTTGCTGTGTGATTATGTGGAGAACAGGTCTGTCGGAAATGCAGACGGTATAACAGAGAAGATAAGCAGCCTTCCGAAGCAGGAGCAGGACAGGATCATGAAGATCATGGACGCGCTTGTTGCGGCGGCAGGTTAACCAATATAAACTACCAATGACAGGAGGTCGGATAGAGTGAAAGTGCTGAAAAAGAATATCATCAAGGCGGCTGCCGCAGCACTTGCATTATGTGTTGCAGGGACAGCAATATACATAAACCGGAAAACTGTTCCGGTAATAAACGATCATAAGATGCCCGATTATTTTGAGCTTTCGGATAAATCGAGCATAGGTTTTGACGGCAAGCAATTCATAGAACTTGCATTTTTGAACAGTGCGGAAGAATACCTCGATTACACAATTGTTGATGAGACATATATCAGCGCCCCTGCTGATAACGAAAACGATAATGCCGATATTGCCGATTTTTATGATGCTGCTTTGTCTGAAAGCGGCGATGAAACAGGCATTTCGGACGATTATTACGATGCTGACAATAGTGATGATAATGAGCAGGACGGAATTCCGGACGAAGAATACACTGATACAGATATAACTGATTCCGAACAAACCGGTGATGATACCACAACGCCGCCTGAATATGAGAATACAGATGCGTTCGTCATCAACGAGTTTGATATGCTCACAAAGTATAATGGCATGGACGAAACTGTTGTTATACCCGAAAACGTCAAGGAGATCGCAGGTTACGCTTTTGACGGAAACGAGTATGTCCGTGTGATTATTCTGCACACTTCGGTAGAATCACTCCTGATTGACGCGTTTACCGGCTGCCCGAACCTCTGTGAGATCTGTTATGAGGGCAGTTCCGCAGAATGGGAAAGCGTTTATAAGGCTCCCGACGTTATCCCATATAACGTTGATATCACGTTTGCAGCGGAAGCCGATATCACCGAAGAAACTACAACCGAGACGACTGCTCCGGTTGAGGAAACCACGGAAGAAACGACATCCGAGACCACCGATCCCGTAGATGAAACTACAGAAGAAACTACATCCGAGACGACTGCCCCAGTAGAGGAAACCACGGAAGGAACTACATCCGAGACGACTGCTCCGGCTGATGAAACCACGGAAGAAACGACATCCGAGACCACAGCTCCGGCTGAGGAAACCACGGAAGAAACGACATCCGAGACGACTGCCCCGGTTGAGGAGACTACGGAAGAAACGACATCCGAGACCACAGCTCCGGCTGATGAAACCACGGAAGAAACGACAGCCGAGACTACTGCCCCGGTTGAGGAAACCACGGAAGAAACCACAGCGGAGACTACTGCTCCCGTAGATGAAACTACGGAAGATACAACATCCGAGACTACTGCTCCAGTTGAGGAAACCACGGAAGAAACGACATCCGAGACTACCGCTCCGGTTGAGGAAACTACGGAAGAAACGACAGCCGAGACTACTGCCCCGGTAGAGGAAAACACGGAAGAAACAACTACCGAGACCACTGTCCCGGTAGAGGAAACAACGGAAGATACAACTACCGAGACTACCGCTCCGGTAGATGAAACCACGGAAGAAACGACAACCGAGACTACCGCTCCGGTAGATGAAACCACGGAAGAAACGACAACCGAGACTACCGCTCCGGAAGTCAAGGAAAGCAAGACAATTTCTCTTGTGTCACAGCTTGCAGGTATAGACGGTGTTAAAACAAAGCTTGCAGCAAGAATGTCATACTTCCCGACATCTTCTGTTGTAACTATCACAAATACCGATGCTGCCGCTCTTTATGCAGAGAATGCGTTGAATCTTATCGATGCAGATGTAGTTTCCTATTATGCCTTCGATATAAGCGTTTTCGATGCCGACACAAGTGAGAAGATACATAAGCTCGGCGGATATGTGACTTTTAATATCGGAGTTCCCGGTATTCTTGCAGACTGTGACAATATCAGCGTATATCACATCGACAGCGGCTATCCCGAGCTTCTTGAAAGCAGGATCGTCACAAACGATGACGGCGCGCGCATGGTCGAGTTTTCGGCATCGAACTTTTCGCCTTTTGTTTTTGCAGCCGAGAATGTCAGCACAGTGGTCACTACTGCTGAAGAAACAGAAGAACCAGAAGTAACAACTGCAACCGAGATTTCTGATGAAAACACGGACGAAGCTGAGGACAGCGCCGAAGATGAAAGCACGGAAGAAACAACAGCAGCCAATCATACTGATGACGATGAACCGATAATCAAGGTCACATTCCCTGCATCAACATCATACATTATAAATCCTTATCATCTTGATGTACAGGTAAGCGACAATATGACCTCAAATGCTTCGATCATTTCTCCAGAAATGAAGGTAACGAGCGAGAGCAACTGCAAAGTCGCGGTATATATGAGCGCTTTTGCGCAGAATGTTCCGGACACGGTTCGCTTGTCTGAAACGTATCTTACAAAGGGCGAGACTGAAAAATCACTATTTCTGTATGTTGAGGCTGCCGACGATAATAATGCCTATAAAGACTATTATGACGGGGCTGCAAACCAGATAGTAGTTTCACGGAACGGAGGTCAATCTCAGAAGATACTTGAGCTCGATAAGCCGGAGGAAGGTTCATACACTGAAGGTAAGTTCAAAATTTTCGGTGAGACGTTTATGCCTGACAATGAGCCTTGGCATGATAACGAGAACGTCAGCATACTCATGGTATTCAGAGTGGAAGCGATTCCGGCTCAGGAATAAATAAAACTGCCCGTATTTATCATAACCATTCAAAATATAATAAAATACCCGTACAATGTGAAAATGTCATTGTACGGGTATTTTGTTATTTTCCCAACTAATTTTTCATATTACGTATCATCCGACTTCACAAATGATGTTAAATCTGATGTCATTTATGCACAAGTAGCAGACCCTCTCATTAGTGAAAATGTAGATTTATTTTGAAAATTGTGTGAAACGACCGCAAAAATCGTGATTTATTTTCCCTTATTATGAAGGGACTAATATTTCAGCAGCCAGAACCCCGAATAAAAAACACAGTGATCGGAGTAAATAATCTCCAACCTCCGTAGGCGAAAAAGCCTTAATTCGCTTTTGGTCATAATAGAGAATTAAGATGAAAACTATGTGAAACACCCGATAATTTCAGGATTTTTTGTCCCACATTATGAAGGGACTAATACTCCAGCAGATCAGTTGCCCCGAAAGGAAATTGCCGACACCGGCTGCGAGCTATTTTATGTCATATCTGCACAAAAGACTGCTCCCGGCATTGTCGATAAGATACTTTTTATAACACAGATCATCTGCACCGAGAACCTTTTGCCGCATCTGAAATATGCACAAGTCAGACCAACATTTCTTTGTTGATAACAGAGAAATTTCAAAATCCGCCGTAAAATGTGTCCCCTTTTTGCCGATTTTTGTAGGTACTTATGAAGGGACTATTTTTTCAGAACACGGAAGTGAACTCAATGACATGAAAAGCCCGCAGGGGCAGAAAAACGAAACAGCCGGTATCCGTACACCGGCTAAAAAAACACCCTTACGCAAGCAGAGAAAGTGTACGTACACTTTCCGGATTTTTGAGCTGCCCCATCAAAAATCCCCGCGCTTTTCGAGGACGAAAAGTGCTTCCCCCCACAGTCTCAGGCTATCGCCTAAACCTGTAATACGCCGCTGACCGCGGTACATAAAACAGCAGGCTAAACAAAAATGATAATGTAAAGGAGAGATGAAAATGCCGATAGTAAAATCAATCGCTATCCACGATAATATCAGAGCCACATTGAGGTACATACTTGATCCAGAAAAGACAGAGGGACTGTTTTTGTGCAATTCCCTGAACTGCTTCACAAACGCCGAGGACGCATATCTTAACATGAAGTATATTTACGAGAACTACACTCACCACAAATTTAACGAGCCCCTGCCAGCTGTCGGAAAGCGCCGAGTGAAAGCAATTCATTATATCCAGTCTTTCAAGCCTGATCCGAACCTTACGCCGGAACTTGTTCACCGCATGGGCTGCGCGTTTATTCGTAAGGCATTCGGGGACAACGTGCAGGTTGTAATAGCAACCCACATCGACAAGGCGCACTATCATAACCATATTCTGATCAACACCTACGGCATCGACGGACATAAGTACAATGACAATTATACGACCCGCCGGAAGATACGCGAGCACTCGGACAGAACCTGTCTTGCATTCGGAGTTCCATACATCGAAACTAATCGCAAGCGCGGTATGTCTTATGGAGAGTGGGTGCACCGCAAGCATGGTACATCATGGAAAGAAAAGATACGTCGCGAGATCGACACGCTTGTGTTGAGTAGTAAGAACTATGACGAGCTTGCAGCTGCGCTCGAAAGCAAGGGGTACACGATAAAGTATGGACCAAAGTCGTCGATCAAAGCACCGGGTCAGCAGCGTTTTACGCGCTTCGCAACGCTCGGCGATGATTACACTATTGAGAATATCAAGTCGCGTATTGTGTGGAAAGACGACTTGGGTAACGCGACTCGCGAGGATGCGTACAACAAGGGGCAAGCCCTGACTATCTGTTTTGCAAGCACCATAACTCAGCTCGCCAAGCGCATAGTTGACGGAACGAAGAAACCGAACAAGCGCGATGAAAGTTTGGAGTACCTGCCGCACAACGATCGTGATATATTTCAGTTGGGAGCGCAGCTCGCGTTAATCAACAGATTGCAGATTCACTCAATCAGCCAAGTCTCTGAAAAAATCGAAGAGGCGCAGAAAGAACACGACAAGGCGGTCAAGGAGTTTAACTCGATCACGGCAGAACAGCACCGACTTGATGATCTGCTAAAACAGTATGATAGCTACTGTGAGTTGGGGGACAAGCCTGATAAAACATTGACGGAGAAGATGAAGCTTCAGCTTGCCAAGCAGTCGCTGTCCCGGCATGGTATCAAGTCTCCGGAAGATGTACGTCAGCTCGAATTGCGGAAACAAGAATATGATGACCGTATCGCGGAACTTAAACGGAAACTGGAAGCCAAAACAAATCTGCTTAGTGCGTTCAAGGAGATTGCCGACACCTATAATGACATCTCGCATGGCGACTACATCAGCAAATTGATGAAGACAGAGCAAGAGATTGAAGCACAGCACCGGGCTTCTGCACAGGAGAAGTCTGCTCCCAAGCATGATACACCCACGCTTAAACCGCCCGTGCAGGATATATCGCAAAAACAGGAGCCGCGTGATTCCGCACCTGAGAAGTCTGAACCCAAACCGGACGAGCCTGCACAAAAGCCAACCGTGCAGCATAAGAGCCGTAGTCGTGGCCGCGGCTGATTGGAGGTGATATTCATGATCTATATATTCAGCGGTGTACCGCCGTAGCTTTGTTATTCCCGTTCATGGGCAACAACGGCATACAGAAAGATAAAAAATGGGAGAAGAAGCAAATAAACGGGCTGCCCGTAAATACAAATAGGTGCAGTCCGCATGAAAGAGAGGTATTATGATCAGAAATGAACTCATCACGAACGCCGCCGTAGCGAATACGGCAGAACAGCCCGTTCAGACGGATAATGTGACTATTTACAAATTCGGCAGGTCGGTGTACAAGGTCCGTGCGCACTTCAATCTTGAATGTACGGAGACTCTTACCGATGTAGTGGGAAGGCTGATTTTACAGGATTTGAACGATACAGATAATTAAAACAATGAAAAAGCGCGGTTTAGCGAAATGAAACTTTAAAGCCTTGACAAATCTTTTGAAAAGGTGTATAATAATAGTACAAACCTAAGCCGCCGCTTGTTTGTTGGGAAAGGAGAAATAATGACAAACAAGATAACGGCACTTTATTGCAGACTCTCGCAGGACGACATGCTCGCGGGAGAAAGCAACAGCATTACAAATCAAAAGGAAATACTGCTCAAATACGCTAAAGAGAACGGTTTTCTCAATCCACAGGTCTATGTCGATGACGGTTACAGCGGGACGAATTTTGACCGCCCTGATTTCCAGAGAATGAAGTCGGATATTGAAAACGGCAAGGTGTCAACAGTCATAGTCAAGGACTTGTCCCGCCTCGGACGCGAATACTTGCAGACGGGATACTACACAGAAATGTTTTTCCCGGAACACGATGTTCGTTTTATAGCAGTTCACGACAACGTCGATACCCAGCGTGGTGACAACGATTTTGCCCCTTTCAAAAATTTGATTAACGAATTTTACCATTCATTGTCGAAATAACATTTAAGGAAAAGGCGGTTCAAATGCCGCTGTTAAGCCAAATGTCAAATCCCCCTGCAATAATAAGATTTGCACATTAGGAGGAAAACGCAATGAAGTCTATACTGGAAAAACTCTATTACGGCGAGATCAGTCCCTGCTCGCTTCCGTCACCTACTACTAAACGCTATAAGGATGCCAGCATTGAAGTTGAACAGATCAAAGCAGAGATACTGGCAAAATATCCCAGTAGCAATGAAGTGATTGAAAGATTTGAAGATGCAATCCATATCACAGCAGCTTGCGAGGGATTACAGGACTTCGAGAGAGGTTTCAGATTGGGTGCCGAATTTATACTTGCATTAATGAACGAATAACACAAATCCCTCCGGCACTCAGATGTCGGAGGGAATACTTTTGGCAACACCGCACAATCCAATTACGAAATTCAGGCGATGTTTTTGTGCGGTGTTACCTTTTATAATTGTTTTAATACCTCTTTAATATCTCCGTCAATGCAGATACTTCTTTCCGTGATCTCACCGGGCGCATACGCCTGTCCGTAGTTTATGCAGGCGTACACCGCGTTCTCGTTTCGCTTGGTCATCTTCCAGAACGGGAATTTGATAATTCCGGGAGTGTTCATTCCCACGCCGAGTTCGAGAAACAGAATATGCTGCCTGTCATGCTCGCCAAGAAATGTTTCATACCGCAGAGCCGCATCATGCCACCCCTCGTCCTCAACAAATGTGTCATCGGAACGCAGATTCATTGTCATAGGCTTGCCGCATTTCGGGCAGCGCGGTATCAGCTCGGTGGGAATACGCATATCCTGCTGAAACTCGATCATATCTTTGACCATTTCCTCGTTGTCGTAGGTCGAATCGTGGCAGGGCTCGCTACACTGGAACAGTCCGTAGTCGCCCTGCGTATAGAAAAGTCGGCTCTTGTCAAAGCCTGCTTTCTGGAACTGGTGATCGACGTTCGTTGTGATAACGAAATAGTTTTTGTCTCTGACAAACTCATACAGCTTCTTGTAAGTGCCGTTGTCAACATCCATATATCGGTTGCACCAGATGAACCGCGACCAGTACGCCCACTGCTCCTCCGGTGTGGGGAACGGATAGAACCCGCCCGAATACATATCGTGAAAGCCGTATTTATCCTCGAAGTCGGAGAAATATTTTCTGAATCTCTCGCCGGAGTAGGTGAATCCGGCTGCCGTGGAAAGCCCCGCGCCTGCACCGATAACAACGGCGTCGGCAGTTTCAAGCTCATGCTTGAGCCTTTCGATCTCAACCGAGAAGTCTGTTGTAGATGTCAAAGTCTGTTTTTGTGAAAACATTGAATATCACCTCGATGTCGTGAGTTTTAAGATAATCGCGGACTGTATTCACCGCGATCTGAGCCGCCTCATCCGGCGGGAATCCGAACACGCCCGTGGAAATGCAGCAGAAAGCAATGCTTTTTAAGCCGTTCTGTACTGCAATATCCAGACAGCTTTTGTAACATCTTTCAAGCAGGCCGCAATGCTCGTCCGTGAGCTGTCCCTGCACAATGGGTCCGACTGTGTGAATAACATATTCGCAGGGCAGATTGTACGCGGGCGTTATCTTCGCTGCGCCCGTCGGTTCTTCGTGAACCTGTCCGCGTATTATCTCATCGCATTTTTGCCGCAGACGAATACCCGCGAAAGTATGAATGCAGTTATCAATGCAGTTGTGGCAGGGAGAGTAACAGCCCGTCATTCCAGAATTTGCGGCATTGACTATCGCACCGCATTTCAGCGTGGTAATATCGCCGCGCCATAGGTAAATATGCGGCTCGCGGGGTGTGAGGTCAGCGGCATCGGTAATGCCCTTTTCCGCTGTCAGCTCTTTCAGCAGTTCGTTCTCCGCTTCGTAGTATTCATCACTCGCGGGAGCCGCCGGACGCACGTTCACAAGGCTGCGGTACAGGCGGAATTTGTCCCGCTTGCTTTCGGGAATGGAGATGTTCTCGCCGCGCTCCGAGAGCAGATATTTAATCAGAAAATCAAGTTTATCCATATTATCACCGCCTAAAATAATGTGAGCTGCGCATCTATCCAACTCTCCTGACTTGCCTGATGAATGACCTCGCCCTCCCGTAGATTGCCCACAAGAAACGGCGATTCGGGGTCGTGCAGACACATATTCCGTCTGACATTTTCATGGTTATAATTAGCGTAGCAATAACGGCAGAGGTGTCCGCAGGTGTCATAAGCGCCTATGTCCGTACCGAGAACGCAGGCACACTCGGCTCTCTGTGATTTCTTTTTCGGCACATTCAGCCTGCTCCCGACAGCAGCCTCAAAAGTTTCCTTTGTCATACAGCCGCCGCAGTCCACGCCAAATGGTGCAAGGTCAGTCCCTTCAGCACAGGCTTTTATCGTGATGCCGTAACGCCTGCCTATCTCCGCAAAGCTCTTGCCTATTGTGATACGCTCCTGCTGTGTGACCGTCCGAGCCAGCGGGAAATTTCGTTTGACCTTCTCGTACAGGTCAATGAAGCTGATAACACAGACTTTTGTATGTCCCGAAAGCGTTTCGCACATTTGCTCAAAGTCGGATATATGCCTTTCAAGCGTGTAGGTGCTGTCAATGAATATCGGGTCGTACCGCCAGCCCACACACTTTACGCCGATTGCATTCGAGAGCTTGATGAAATCCTGCATTACCTTTTCTTTCGGCGGCACATTCGGCTCGACATCTCTGCCGTATGGCGTGATAGTAACGAACCAATACTGATGAAAGGCTTTCAGATCATCAAGATGTTTCAGCATCGGTGCAGGATTCTTGGTGCAGAAAGCGATGCAGTCCACCACATCGGGGCTCAGATCATAGCGTGTTATCCAGTCGGGGCGGTAAGGATTGCGCACCAACACAAAGCCTGCCCGTATCCTGTTCATGAACCACTCGGAATAAAATGCGGAAATATCAGTCCGCATACCTGTGTTGATTATCATGCTCCTCACCGTCCTTTCTTCTTATTTTACCACATTCGGCGCGATTTTACAACAATCAATCCTCGTCAACGATGACCACACGTCCGTCACGGCGGGGCTTGCTTTGCGGATATTCACCCTCGCAATAGCCGAGCAGCACAAAAGCACGAGCGATGAAGTTTTCGGGGATACCCCATTTGTTCAGAAGTTCTCTGCCGATGTCATTATCGAAAGTCTCCTCGGCTCTTGCTGTAATACACGATGCTATACCAAGCTCCGTGGCTTCAAGCACCATATTCTCGGCACAGCAGAAAGCGTCCGGAACAGCATACAGAAAGTTCTTCGGTGTGAAGATAACACAGACTGTGGGAGCTCCGTAAAAGCCGTTCTTTATGTTTTTATCATCTATCACGCTGGGCTGTTCCTTTGAGACATAGCCGCCGATAAGCGTTGAGCGGTCAAACTTCGACAAATTGAGAATACCGATCTGCTCCGCGAGTCGCTTGTTACGGACAGCAACGATAATACTTCGCTGCCCGCCGCCTGCGTTCGGAGCATACGCTCCGGCTTCGATGATCTTCTGTAAGTCCTCTTTCGGTATCTGCCTATCTGTGTATTTTCGTATCGAGCGGCGATATTTCATAAGTTCTAAAAGTTCCATTCTGCTACCTCCTTGTTATCACTCCGGTTGGACATTGTTCAAAGCAATTTCCACAATGCAAACAATTCTGCTGACGGATAAAAGCCCTGCCGTCCTGCATATCTATCGCCCTCTGCGGACAGGCAGAAACGCAAGTCTCACAGCCGATGCAGTCCTCACCAACAACATATCCCTTTGACTTGACCGCAGCACCGACCTCGTAGACCTCACGAAAAATCGGATTTACTCCAAGATTGAAATACTCAATTGAAAAGCCCTTTATAACAAAGATGATGCCGATACTCTTTGTGCCACCGGGGTAGACGTTTTCAAGGTACGGCTGTTCGGTGAATATCACATCGCGCCATTTTATCTGTTCATCATCGGGTACGGGAACGGCTTTACCGGAAAGTCTTATGCTCTCCTTAAAACGAGTATAAGCACTGAGCTGCAATCTTCCGTCACGGAGAAGTTGTTTACATAGTTCCTTGCCCCTTGCGGTGAAAAAGTACAGGGCATCCGGCTCATAGTGTATCGCACTCATACAACGTATCTGCGGTGCGCCGTCCTCGTCAACAGTTGCCATATTCAGCACGCCAACGAGCTGCAATTTCTTTAGACAAGTCCGTGCGTCCATTAGCCTACCTCCTTCCAGCACTGCGGATCGGGTGCGTACATATTGCCCGTGTAGCCAAATGTCACGGCAGGACAGCCGCGGCAGTACCCCCGAAGCTCACATTTTGAGCATTTCTCGAATTTATCGAACTGTCTGTATTCCTCTAAATCTGCACCTGTGAACAGGTCAAGCATGGGAGTCTCAAACACGTTACCAATCTTGCTTTCCATTCTGCGGCAGGCATACACATCTCCCATCGGGAGTATCGTCATGTGACCGATAGCGCAATGACAGCCATCATATATCTTTTCGGGGTCGCTGTTTTCGGGAATCTTGAAAAGTCCCTGCTCGTAGAGATACAGCGTCCACAGGTGGTCTTTGTACTGGAATGTGGTCTTGCAGCCATTCGCTTTGTGATGCTGAAATCTCTTGTAGCACATATCGAGGAAATCGCGGTAGCGAAGCGGCGGTATGTGGTATTCCTCCGACTTCTGACCGCTTGTGGGGCAGTACCGCCCGAACGCGAACACATCAACATTCTTCTCTGCCACAAGGTCGATCATCTCCGGAAAATCGTCAATGTTTGCGCTCGATACCGTTGACATCACCGCGCACCACATTTCTGCATTCTTTATGCAGTCAATGGCTTTCATCGTGGACTTGAACGAACCGGGCTTGCGAAAGCTGTCGTGCATTTTCTCCATTCCGTCAAGGGAGAGCTGATACTTGCGGCAGCCGAGATCATGCAGCTGTCTGCATACCTCATCATTCAGGTGGAACGGGTTGCCGAGAATGCCCCAGTCTATCTGCTTTTCGTGCAGCAGTTCCGCAAGCTTCCAGAAGTCGCGGTGCAGTATCGGGTCGCCGCCGGTTATGTAGAAATACGGAGTACGCCCGAGCTTGTCGCACATATCCTCGCAGCTCTCCACAACCTGCTTCATCTTCTCCCACGGCATTTCCGTGAGCTTCTTGCAGTTGTCCTCTGCAAAGATGTAGCAGTGCTTGCAGCGCTGGTCGCAGGTATCGGTAATGTGCCATTGAAAAGCGAAATATGGTTTCATGGGAATTCCTCCGTTCTGTATATAAAGCATTAAGCGTTATTTGCAAAAGGGGCGTACCGTTTGAACGATACGCCCATTACGGTGAAGAGGATCACTTTTTATCGGGATCAGCTGCTCCACACGCAGAACCGCAAGCGGAAGGCTTAGGGTCAGCTGCGCCGCAAGCGGAAGGCTTAGGATCAGCCGCGCCGCAAGCGGAAGGCTTGGGGTCTGCTGTACCGCACGCGCTGTTTGCGGAACCAAATTCTGCTACTCTTTTTAGCATTTCACTCATGATGAAAGCCTCCTTGATTTTATTTCGGGTACTTTCCGTCCCCGTTGTCATCAGTATAACACAGCTTATCCGGCTTGAAAAGTACGCACTTTTTTGTGGGGGAGTTACAAAAAAGTAAGTTTTGTTTTGCAGAGCCTTTCAGAGCGAAAAAAATTTTTATATTGCAAAATTTATTATTTTATGCTATAATAGTAGAAAAGTAATGTTACATTCATAAATGATGTATTGGAGGTGCCGACTATGATAAAAAAAGAAGAGCTTCCGGAATGCCCCGTGGCTACGACCGTTCAGCTCATTGGGAACAAGTGGAAGCTGCTTATAATGCGAAATCTGCTCGTCCGTCCGTGGCGGTTCAACGAGCTGCAAAAGTCGCTTGAGGGCATCAGTCAGAAGGTGCTCACCGACAGTCTGCGGTCAATGGAATCCGACGGTATCATCACCCGTACCGTTTACCCCGAAGTGCCACCAAGGGTAGAATATGCGCTCAGCGAACTCGGCGAAAGTATGCGCCCGATACTTGATGCTATGCAGGCTTGGGGGAATAATTACAAAAGCCGGATCTGATGTTATAAGAAATAAGCGGGAATACCAGTAAAAGATGCTGGCATTCCCGCTTTTTCGATTATTTTCGTATGAAGAAGTATGCTGACGATGAAAGATAACAATCTGATTTTTTCGGTTCACGACGAAAAGGTTTAAGCAATTACCTATGATCTATTAGAACCAAGCTGCTAAACCGGTCACAAAGTTGGAACTTATCGACGCCAATTTTCTGCCATTATATTTTTATTTTCCGGCGCTCCTGCGCCGCTTTCACGGTCGTCCAAGCGACCGCATTTTGGGGTAGGTCTCGGGAGGGCGCTCCCTCCTGAGCAGGTAGTACCGCGCAGTCTATGCAAAGCCCGCCACAAGTCGGGATTTGTATAGCCAGCGGTGCTACCTGCCTATCGTCTCTGACCGCCGTAAATTTATTTGTTTGGCTATACCCGCCTATCGCCTATGACCGCCGTAAATTTATTTGTTTGGCTATACCCGGCGGTCAGAGACGATGAAAATATGGGGCGCTGTCGATTTTCAGCGGATTTGGTATCAGCGCGGTATCATTTCTCGCGCAAATCGGTATATGCCGTTTCGGGCGTGGGATAATCGGTATCAAATCGGTTCGGAATTGGTGTTAGATATAGATATAGCAGTGTTAATGCCGGACTGATTTGATATGCTCTGAAAATGATCGTAAAACCTCTATCAACATAACAAAAGCGCACGAGCCGTAGCCCGTGCGCTTTTGTGTTGTGTCTTTTACAATTCGATAATTTCATCATATATCTGTACTGCTTTGATGTTGTCAACATCGATGACCGTACCGCCGGAGGATATATCGACAATAAGATCAAAGGATCCGTCATCATGCGGTAGAGCATTTCCGCCGGCACCGCTGCCGTAGCCGGAAACATCAACTGTAGTTCCATTGTTATAGGTGATGTATATCGGCATTTGTCCCAGCTCGGTAAAGATATCAATATTATTATCATCAATAACACAGTACGCTGTTACTCCGAAAGTTGAGACAGTTATCTTACTTATATTTACGCTCCTGCCTTTATTGAGAGTTTCATTAATATCTGTGTCTATATCCAAGGATTTCATTCCCGGAAC
>JAGAWN010000039.1 GCA_017941355.1 Ruminiclostridium sp.
CGCGGCGTTTTCGGAAGGAACGGGAACGACCGTTGAATATATCCCTTTTACGGAATTGTCCTACCGCGAGCAGGCGGAGCGGATAGTATCGGGAATGACCCTCGAACAGAAAATAGCTCAGATGATAACAATATCCCTGCGCTGGTGGAGCGATACTCCGGATGACCCCGATTCGTTTGCAGCGGTAACAGAGCTGAACGATCGGCAGAAGGAGTTTCTCGCGAAATACGACTTCGGCGGTCTTATTCTTTTCAAGCAGAACTGCGCCGATACAGAACAGATAGTGCGGCTTACAGCGTCGGTGCAGGACGCGGCGCGTGCGAGTGAGCAGGGAATACCTATGCTTATTTCCGTCGATCAGGAGGGTGGCAACATCACCCGCCTTACTACGGGCACGATGACCTGCGAAAATATGGCTCTGGGCGCGGCGGGAGATGCACAGTCGACCCGTGACAACGCCGTCATTATCGGCAGCGAGCTTGCGGCTTTGGGCATAAACACCGACTACGCGCCGGATTCCGATGTGAACAACAATCCCGCAAATCCCGTAATAAATGTGCGTTCATTCTCAAGCGATCCGAAGCTTGTGGCAAAGCTCGCGCTTGCCTATGTGCAGGGTCTCGAGTCCGAGGGCGTGATCTCGACGGCCAAGCACTATCCCGGTCACGGAGATACGGGCACGGACAGCCACACGGGGCTCCCGATGATAGACAAGTCCTATGACGAGCTGAAACAGACGGAGCTTGTGCCTTTCGCGGCGGTCGCGGATGAAGCCGACATGATAATGACCGCGCACATCCAGTTCCCGCAGATCGAGACCGAAACATATAAATCTATCGACAGCGGCGAGGAGATAAGCCTTCCCGCGACGCTCTCGAAAAAGATGATAAAGGACATACTCCGCGGCGACATGGGTTATGACGGAGTCGTGACCACCGACGACATGCTCATGGACGCGATAAACGTGAATTTCGACCCGATAGACTCGGCAGTGCTCGCGATAAACGCCGATGTGGATATTATCCTCGAGCCCATACAGGTCATGAGCGCGAAGGATATAGCACAGGATGAGTATATCGGAAAGCTCGTAGCGGCAGTTAATGACGGGCGTATCGCGGAAAGTGAGATAGATGATTCGGTCGTTCGCATAATTACGCTGAAGCTCGAAAAGGGCATTATCGGCATGGAAGCAGTCAATGCCGATACGGCAGCCATAAGTGCAAAAACGATAGTCGGCTCAAAGGAGCATCACAATAAGGAACTTGAAGTTGCTCTGCGTGCGGTAACGCTTGTGAAGAACGATGATAACACACTTCCGCTTGTAATGCAGGAAAACGAAAAGGTCGCGTACTTCTACCCTTACGCGGGTGAGGAAAACACGATGACCTTTGCTCTTGACAGACTGAAAGCCGACGGAGTTATCCCGGACAGCGTAACTGCCGAGTGCCACGCGTTTACCGAGAACAGCGAATCAAGCGACTACGAAGGGCTTGCGAACGATGTTGCAGGCTACGAGGAACTGATAAAGGGCTGCAAGGCGATAATTATTGCTACAGAGACCTACCGTACAGGCAATATGGACAGAACAGACGAAAAGCGCGCTTGGCAGGCTGTATTCAGTGACGAAATGACCGCGCTTGCACATAAGATCGGTATAAAGGTGATACATCTCAGTATGCATATGCCATATGATGCGGTGCGCTACACTGACGCGGACGCGGTGCTTTGCGCTTACTGCGGGAACGAGATGCCCGAAGTTCCTACGGAGTATAACGGCAATACACAGACCTACGGTGTGAACTATCCGGCGGCGCTCATAACCGTGTTCGGCGGCAGCACCCCAACGGGAAAGCTGCCAATTGATCTCCCTGCTTACACCGAGGGCGTCGGTTACTCGGACGAGATAGTTTATCCTATCGGGTATGGGCTGACGTACTGATATCCGGAACATCAATATAGTGTTAAAAGTCCAATGAATTTGCAAGCGGATACGAATACTTGATGGTGAGAGCAGAACAGAAGGGTGAAGACACATGAAACTGAAAAAATCAAATGACGGGTCAGAACTTACGGTCACGCTTGTGGGCGAGGTCGATGCGGCAAATGTTACGGTAATAGAGGAAAAGCTGCTCAAAGAGGTAGCTGGCGTCACCGACCTTACCTTTGACCTGAAAGAACTTGAATACATATCTTCTGCGGGGCTGCGTGTGCTCCTGCAAATGCAGAAAATGATGAAAACGCAGGGTAATATGGTTATAATCAATACGAACGATGAAGTAATGGATATTTTCAAGGTCACGGGATTTGTAAGACTGCTGAATATTGTATGACGTTAAAAGGGTTGTGCTATGAGCTTAAAAACTATACGCGAAGACAGACTCACAAGAAGCGAAGTGGACGTAATATCCGAGCAGATCGAAATGCTGCTGGAAAAGAGCGGTCAGAACAAAACAGACCGTTTACGCACTAAGCTGATGATGGAGGATATTATTCTGAATATCTGCGAAAGGTTCGGTGAGGATACAACATATACTCTTTACGCCGGTACCGTATTCGGACGTCAATTCATAAGGCTTTGTTATACCGGCGAGTCTTTTGACCCTAACATTGTTTCGGACGACCCTTCCGAAAACTGGAGCAGACGCATAATGTCGGATATGGGACTTTCGCCGGTATGGCAATACCGAAACGGCGTAAATACTCTTGAACTGAAACTGAAGCGCAAGAGCATCGGCAGTCTCGGAGCTATACTTATATCCATAGCTCTTGCGGTCATTCTCGGAGCGGTAGGCGCGGTACTGCTGTCCGACAGCGCAAAGGAAACTGTGTCGGGACTTGTGTTTGAGCCGCTTCAGAAAATGTTTCTTGACCTTTTGAGCGTATTTTCCGGCTTTCTGATACTGCTGAGTGTATCCTGCGGTATATTCAATATGGGAAATGTATCGTCGTTCAGCAAAATGGGCAGGGTGATGTTCATGCGCTTTATTGGTTTTACGCTGCTGATCGCCGCATTCGTTTCCATAGGCTGTTACTTCCTTTTTCCTCCCGTATCTGTGTCGGGTGATACTGCCGGGGCGGGGGAAACGGGACTTTCGGATATATTCGGTATGATATATGACATAGTGCCGGGAGATCCGGTCACACCATTTATGAACGGCAATGCGATGCAGATAGTTCTGATCGGTATTATTGTCGGCGTGACTGTTCTTGTTCTCGGCGAAAAGGCAAACGGTATCAAAAGTGTCGCCGAAGAGCTCAATAATATGGTCAGCAGCATTCTTTCCGGTGTATGCAAAATGATACCGGGCTATGTATTCCTTGTCCTGATAAATATGATATGGTCCGGTACATATAAGCAGCTGCTGAATATATGGAAGCCTATGGTCACTATGGTCGCTATTGATATTGCATTCCTTGCAGCGGTCATTGTTTACTTTTGTATAAGGTACAGAGTAAGTGTCGGAACAATTGTCAGAAAGCTGCTGCCGACTTTTATGAAGCTGATAACGACTGCTTCGACAATAGGGGCATTTTCCGAAACTATCGAAGACGGCACCGCTAAATTTGGTATAGATAAGAAATATATGAAGGTCGCACACCCGATAAGAGCGATAGTTTTTATGCCCGGGCTTGCAACGGAATTTGCCGTGCTTATATACAGCATGGCTCAATTATTCAGTGTTGAGATCGGTCTGATACAGATCATAATGGGTATTCTGATAATTACCATACTTACTGTTGCGGTCCCGCCTATAGCCGGTTCTGTGGCGATGGTTTTCGGGATATTGTTTACGCAGATGGGTATTCCTGTCGAAGCGATAGCTCTTGCGGTTACCTGCGATGTATTTTACGACTTCCTTGATTGTGCGATAAACAACTCTGTTGGAATATTGGAATGTGCTATGCAGGCTGATAAATTTGGTATGCTTGATCATGATGTGCTGAAAAAGCAAGGATAGTGTATCTTCCGAAGGCAATACTTCCGATGTAAGAAAACGGAGCTCCATCGTTCGCAGGGACGGAAACATTGATGTTCCGCGGTGGCAGGTCCTGCCGCTGTTATCGTATAAGTTAAATGTAAAGAGATGATGAAGATGTCAAAAAAATATAACGGAGAGACGGTCATACTTCCGAAAAGCATTTCCGGCAAGTCAATAGAAGCGTCAGAAAAAGGCTTTCTGTTTGCATTTCACGATGGGAAAGTTGAAAAGTATCGGCTTGACGGAGTAAAGCGCCTCGGACGTATGACGGACGGCAACATACCGGATATCGTCGTGCAGAATATGTTCTTGTCCCGTTCGCATGGATATTTCACCGCGGAGGACGGCTATGTCACA
>JAGAWN010000040.1 GCA_017941355.1 Ruminiclostridium sp.
AGCCGCTTTTTTGCTTCTTCCTTGTTCATATTTTTCTTCCGTTCCGGTCAGATGTCTATATCCGCTATCTCCGACAGATGTTCCTCGTCCAGTACAATGTGCGAGAACGATTCCGGAACACTGCCCACGATAACGGTCTGGGCTAAAAGTATCTCATAGGAGATATCAACGGTCTGGGAAAATCCCGGCGACATGGGTGAGATCTCCGCTTTTACCTCAAGTATTATGCTGTGAACAGTCTGATTTATACCTGCGCTGTCAAAGCTGCATTTAAGTATCGTATCGGCAGCGCCTTTCGGCTCCATGCGGAATTTGAGTTCCGCACCCTCGCCGTACAGCAGGCTTATCCCGGTGAGTGTGCCGGAGGAAATTCCCACAGTCTCTTCTCCGAGACGCTCTATACCCTCGTTCACAGCATCACCCATAAGTGCTTTCAGGCTGTTTACTTTCGCACGGTCAACGCTCAGAGCCGCGATATGCCCATCGTTGTCGGCGGTAAGGGTCACTATCCCGCCGTAATCCTCATTCCCGCCGAACCGTTCAAACACGGCATCGCTGATAATGCGTTCCGCTGCCATTCTGCACTTATAGTTCAGCAGCTTTTCGAGAGTAGGACGTATGAACGCTTCTATCCCTGCCAGCGCCGCCGAGCACACGAGTCCGAGACAAATAAGAACTGTCCCGATCCCGCGAAGTATCCTGTTTTTGGTTTTCTTAACGCCGCAAGTCATAGTGTCACCCCCGCGAATAATAGCCAATACAGTATATGATTATTCGCGGGAGAGTGACATTAGACGGGCTTTTGTTTATGATTTATGAGTGTTTGAAGAAAGTCCTGAACGCCCTGTACGCCATGTAAACGTCATTCTTGGCGGTAAGCTCAAAGGGCGCGTGCATGGACAGCACCGGTACTCCCACATCTATGGTGTCGATGTTGAGGTTCGCAACGTACATGGCGACTGTTCCGCCGCCGCCGAAGTCCACCTTGCCGAGCTCGCCGGTCTGCCAGATAACGTCGTCCTTGTCAAGCATCTGTCTTACTTCGCTGACAAACTCCGCAGAAGCGTCGCTGGTGCCGGATTTTCCGCGTGCGCCGGTGTACTTGGTGACTACCACACCTCTGCCCATGAATGAAGCGTTCATCTTCTCGAAAGGCTCGGAGAATGTGGGGTCGAAGCCCGCGTTCACGTCTGCGGAAAGGCACTTCGAGCCGGAAAGCAGAGTGCGCTCGTCCGTACCGTACATCTCCGCGAGGTCGGCGAGGAAGTAGCGCATATACGCGGATTTGAGTCCGGTGCAGCCCTCGCTTCCGATCTCCTCCTTGTCTGTGAGGACAGTAACGGCAGTCCTGTCGGGAGCGCTCTTGACGCTGAGTATAGCTTCGAGCGCGGTGTAAGCGCATACCCGGTCGTCCTGTCCGTAAGCGCCCACAAGGCTGCGGTCGAATCCCACGTCCTTTGCCTTGTAAGCGGGAACGCACTCCAGTTCCGCGGAAACGAAATCGCTCTCGGTGATGCCGTACTTTTCGTTGAGTATGCACATGATACCGAGCTTTACAGCCTCGCTCGCCTTGTCGTCACGGAAAGGGCGGGAGCCTATGAGAATGTTGAGTTCCTCACCGGTGACGAGTTTTGCGACAGGGCGCTTGTACTGCTCGTCGGCGAGGTGGGGGAGAATGTCTGTGATGACGAAAACGGGGTCGCTGTCGTCCTCGCCTATCTTCACGTCCACGCGCTCTCCGTCAGCCTTGAAGATAACGCCGTGCAGGGCGAGGGGAGTCACCGGCCACTGATACTTCTTGATACCGCCGTAGTAGTGGGTCTTGAAGTAAGCAAGCCCCTCGTTCTCATAGAGAGGGTTCTGTTTGAGATCGAGACGCGGGGAGTCGATATGCGCGGCGGCGATGTTCACGCCCTGCTCCACCGGCTTTTTGCCGATAACGGCGAGAATGATAGCCTTGCCGCGGTTCACGCGGTAAACCTTGTCGCCGGGCTTGTACTGCGCGTTCTTGTCAAAGGGAACGAATCCCGCCGCTTCCGCCTGTCTGACTGCTTCCGCGCAGGCTTCACGCTCGGTCTTTGCGGTATCGAGGAAGCTTTTGTAGCCCTCGCAGAACTTGTCGGCTTTGGCGATATCCGCCTCCGACATTGCAAGCCCGGTGCTGCGGCGCTTCATAAAGAGTTTTTCTTTCAGCTCGGAAGCCTCTGTTTTCTTTTCTTTTTCTTTCTTTGCCATGATTTATGTCCTTTCCCGCACTCAGCTTTTGTCGCTTTCGTAAAGTTCGTAATATGTGCTGAGCGCATTGTTTATTTTATTAACATAGTGAGCCGCGCTTTTGCTGGGGTAGTTGTCGATATGAACGCCGTCGGCGGAGTACGCGGGGTCCTCCACCCAGCCGCTCACCTCGCCTATGCCGGAGAAATACGCGGCGGCGGCAGTGTCGGTGCAGCCGAAATGCTCCGTCAGGTAGTGTACCATATACGCGCCGTAGCGGATATTGGTCTCGGGGTCGAACATATCGTCGTAGGTCACGTCGTCCCCGTCGCCCAGCCGGAACTTCACCCAGTCGAAAGCGTCCTCCATGAGCTGCATCAGTCCTCTCGCGCCGGTCGATGAGACCGCCTCCGGGTCGAAGCCGCTCTCGGTCTTTATGAAAGCGTAGATAACGTATTTGTCAAGTCCGTATTCCCCGGCGTACTTTTCAACGTATTCCGAGTATCCGAGCGGGTGAGAAGCAAGCTTGTATTCACGCTCGCTGCGCTTGTAAATATCGTATCCGAAGAATGCCGCGATACCCGCGATAACGAGAATGACCGCGGTCACGACCGCAATAAAACGTCCTCTGCTCAAATCCGACCCTCCGCGTCTCTCAAAACGTTCCCCGCGATATCCCGAAGCGCGCTTTCAAACTCAGCCAATGTGCCGCTGTTCACAGCGCTGTAACGGGAACGGCTCGTGTAGAACCCCGCGTCGTGCTGCGAGGAAAGTCGGGCTTCCGCCTGTTCACGGGTAAGTCCGTCCCGCTTCATTATCCGTTCCGCGCAGAACTCGCGTTCCGCCGTCACGCACACTATGGTGTCGCAGAGCCTGTCGGCTCCGCTCTCGAACAGCGTCGGCGCGTCGAGAAGTATGATCCCCGCGCCGCTGTCCGCCGCCTCGCGTATTATATCGAAGGTTATGAACGGGTAAATGATACGGTTGAGCGCGTCCAGCGCATCTCTGTCGGAGAACACCGCACCGCCGAGCTTACGGCGGTCAAGGCTCCCGTCCGGCAGCAGCACGTCAGCCGAAAAACGCTCCGCGATGGCGGCAAGAGCGGGCTTTCCCGCCTGCACGACCCTCCGCGCGGTGATGTCGCAGTCTATGACACGGAATCCGCACTCCGCGAACACCCGGCAGGCGGTAGTCTTGCCCGCGCCGGACATTCCCGTAAGTCCCGCTATAAAGATGTTGTCACCCGCGTAAAGCATTTCCGTCCCCCTCCGCGTCGATGATGCGGAAACCCGCCGCCCGCAGCAGCCGGTTATATACCGCAAGTCCCATGCCCTCAGTCTCCGGCATACGCACATACACCTCGGTGCAGCCCGCAGCGTCAGCGCTTCGCAGGCTTGCGAACAGGTTCTCCGCCTGCTGCTCCGGGGTGCTGCCGTAGGGGAAACGTGTCACGCTCTCCGGGAGCGTTTCGCCGCCGAAGCCGAGAAATCCCGGCTTTCCGCCGTCCAGTGTCCGCAGAAAAGCTTCGGCTGCACCGTCATCGCCTTTCAGGATATACACCTCTGCGGCAGGGGAGTAGTGCTTGTATTTCATGCCCGGCGAGAGGACTTTAGCGTCCGGCGCGAGCTTCTCCAGCACGCCGCTGTCTATCTCCACATGACAGTATTCCCGCAGCATTTCGGGAGTTACCGCACCGGGGCGCAGTATTCGCACGGTATCGCCGTTCACGAAGCATATCACGGTGCTTTCAACGCCGTATCTGCACTCGCCGCCGTCGATTATGAGCGGTATCTTCCCGTTCATGTCGTCGTAAACGTGGGCGGCGCTCGTGGGACTCGGAAGTCCCGATGTATTGGCGGAGGGTGCTGCTATCGGGAACCCGCAGCGCTCTATCAGCTTCAGCGTGAACGGGTGCCGGGGCATACGGACAGCCGCCGTGTCGAGTCCGCCGCAGGTCTCCGCGGGAACATGGGGCTTCCGCCTGAATATCATGGTCAGAGGACCCGCCCAGAAGCTCTCCGCGAGTGTCATGGCAAGCGGCGGCACGCTCTCCGCGATGTCGTTCAGCATCTCCGGCGAGCTTATGTGCAGTATCAGCGGGTTGTCCTGCGGACGACCCTTTGCGCGGAACACCGACCGGACTGCCTCAACATCGTAAGCGTTGGCGGCAAGCCCGTACACCGTCTCTGTGGGTATCGCGGCGATGCCGCCGTTTTTCAGCAGCTCCGCGGCTTCTCCGAGTATATTGTCATCTGCTTTTGCAAGTTTTGTCACCATAACTTACTCCCCGCTCCCCGCAAGCTTCGCGGCGCGGTCGGCTATCGCGAGCGCGTCGAACACCTCGTCGCAGCTGCCGTTCATGAACTGCTCCAGCTTATAGAGCGTCAGACCTATGCGGTGGTCGGTAACGCGGCTCTGTGGGAAGTTGTAGGTGCGTATGCGCTCGGAGCGGTCACCGGTGCCGACCTGTATGCGGCGTTCCTCGGCGATCCTGCCGGTCTGCTCGCGCAGCTTTGCCTCGTACAGCTTCGAGTACAGCATCTTCATCGCCTTGTCCTTGTTCTTGTACTGGCTGCGCTCCTCCTGACACTCGACAATAGTGCCGGTAGGTTTGTGGATAATGCGGATAGCGGACTCGGTCTTGTTGATATGCTGACCGCCCGCCCCGCTTGACCGGTAGGTCTGGTATTCGAGATCGGCGGGGTTTATATCGACATCTACGGCTTCCACCTCCGGCAGCACCGCCACGGTAACGGTGGAGGTCTGTATGCGTCCCTGCGCTTCTGTTTCGGGGACGCGCTGTACGCGGTGCACGCCGCTCTCGTATTTCAGCTTTGCGTAAGCCCCGTCGCCCTCCACGGAGAAGCTTATCTCCCTGTACCCGCCGAGTTCGGTGGGGTTGGAGTTCACGACTTCTATCTTCCAGCCGCTCGCCTGTGCGTACATGGTGTACATACGGTACAGAGAGTTCGCGAACAGGGCGGCTTCCTCGCCTCCCGCCCCCGCGCGTATCTCGATTATGACGTTTCTGTCGTCGTCCGGGTCTTTCGGCAGCAGCATGATCTTCAGCTCGTCTGTGTACTGTGTGACGAGTTCGCGGCTTTCGTTCAGCTGCATCTGCGCCATTTCTCTGAGTTCCTTGTCTGCGCCGCTTTCTCCGAGCATTTCCTTTGCCTCGTTCATGTCGGCTTCGGCTTTCTTGTATTTACGGAACATCTCAACCAGCGGAGACAAGTTCTTGAACTCTTTCATCAGCTTTCTGTACTGTTCCTGATCGCTGACTATATCCGCGTCCGAGAGCTTTCCGCTTATTTCCTCGTAGCGCTTTTCGGCTTCTTTCAGCCTTTCGATCATACTCTCACCTCTTAACAGTTTATTATATCATATATCGTATGGATTTGCAACCACTTTTTCATTGCCTGCTGTCCGGATCCGTGCTTTTTCCGCAGTACTGACATCTGCTGATATCATACAGTCTGATGTGCAGCAGTTGGTTACAGTGCGGGCAGCGCACTTTCATTATCATCCACACGGTCGCGGCTATGCAGAGCAGGATTCCGAACACGCAGCCCGCTATTCCTAAAACGGCGGTGATGCCTTTTGCAAGCACGAATCCGGCACCGAAAAATATGAATCCCGCAAACAGTACGGCGTAGCCGATCACGCGGTTCACGCGCGGATTTCTCATATTCTCAAACAGTTTCAAATATCTCACCTATCCTTTCGGCGGTCACAGCGTAAACTGAAAGCGGCTCGGCTGCTTCCGGTTCACCGAGCGAATATATCTGTGAGAGCAGCAGACGTTTTAGCTTTGGCGGCATATCCTTTACCGCGGAGATCTTCTGCGGGAACATATCCTTTACTATGTCGATCTCCCACATTGCGTCATGCACATCATACGCGTCTATGCTGTCAGCCGCGGTGATGTCCCAGCCTGTGGAACAGAGCGCGTTTTCGATCTCGTGGGGGTAGAACATGGTTTTGATGTTGAAATGATCGGGTACATGGTAGCTCTCGCATATTGCCTGAATGTTGGCAGCCATGAAGTGGTGGTACTGCCCGTAGGAGGTGACGCGGGGATCCCACTCGGCGATACATATACGCGGCGCCCATTTGCGGACTTTGAAAAGGATATCCCGCAGTTCCTCCTGCGACGAGAGGTACCACAGGCAGTGGGAAAGCACGACGTATCCGAAAGAATTCGGTTCGAAGTCGAAAGAGGGGCTTAATACGTTCACTCCGAGGTCGATGTTGATACGGTCTCCGAAGTGTGAGCTCATCAGGCGTTCTCTTGCAGTACCGAGATTTTCCGGGGAGCCGTAGTTTTCGTTGGCAAGATCGACTGCGTACACAAACCCGTTCTCGCCCACGGCATACGCCAGCGCTGCGGTGGTTTCTCCCTGTCCGCAGCCAATCTCAAGTATTCTGCTGCCGAAATATATTTTCCAGAAGTCGGCGAGTCTTATTCTGTGTTCGATCCGGGATTTTGTGATATCTCCGGTGAAGCAGGATAGGTGCATAACTTCCTTTGCGCGTTCATCAATGGATTTCTGCATAATTTCTCCTAAAACAAACAGCCCTCCGAGTATCAGAGGGCTTATTCTGTCTTTGTCATAATGACATCTGTGCCGGTTTGCGGTATCACACGCAATTACTGAGCGCGCTGTACCTTGCCCGAACGAAGGCATCTTGTGCAGACGTTAACTCTGCAGGGAGTTCCGTTTACGAGAGCCTTAACTTTCTGAACATTGGGCTTAAAGGTTCTGTTAGTACGTCTGTGTGAATGAGAAACACTGATACCGAAAGTGACACCCTTGCCGCAGATCTCGCATTTTGCCATGGGTCAAGCACCTCCTTAATGATTTGCGTTGGATCATAAGTTAATACCTTGATATTTTATCAGAAAAAGCAGTATTTGTCAAGAGATTTTGCAATATTTTTTAAGTTTATTTTTTTATTGCAATTCCGTGCGTGCAAAATACGCCGAAAATGAACATTTTTGATTGTTGAAAATGTAGAAAATTTTTGTCAGATCATAGAGAAACCGCTAATCTATTGACAAATATGGCAACAGATGTTAAAATAAATAGATAAAAGTATGTATTTAACTTGTTTTATATAAAAAGCTGCATAAGAGGGTAGAAGTATGGCAGGAGAAATATTAACACAGGAACAGGTAATGGCAATCCTTGCCAAACATAATAACGAAGACACGGAAAGTGCGGAGCCTGAAACGGCAGAGGAACAACCTGAACCCGTTCCCGAACCGGAGCCGGAACCTGTTGCCGAAACTCCCGCTCCCACGGGCGGAAAACTCACGCAGGAGCAGATAGAAGCCATGCTTGCGGGGGCAAGTGCGGCAGAGCCGGAACCCGAACCGGAGCCGGAACCCGTTGCCGAAACTCCCGCTCCCACGGGCGGTAAACTCACACAGGAGCAGATAGAAGCCATGCTCGCGGGGGCAAGTGCGCCCGCTGAATCCGAACCCGTTCCCGAACCGGAGCCGGAACCCGTTGCCGAAGCTCCCGCTCCCACGGGCGGTAAACTCACACAGGAGCAGATAGAAGCTATG
>JAGAWN010000041.1 GCA_017941355.1 Ruminiclostridium sp.
GCGCAGGGTCCCTGATTCAGGTCGATCATGTAGTGGAAGAAATTGAACGGCTTTTTGCCGGTCTTTTCCACGCTTTCCGCCATTATCTCGTAAAGCTTGTCGTACTGCCCGAAGATCTCCGGAAGATCGTCCTCGGTTATCGCCCACGGCTTGTCGGCAGGCGCGGAGACAGGCTCCACGGAAAGCTGGTCGAAGCCGAGCGACGCTATGTGCAGTACGTCCTCCACGAAATCGAGATTGTACTTTGTGAAAGTTCCGCGGACGTAGTAGTCGGTGCGTCCCTCATTCTTCCTGTTTTCGACAAGCTTTTTGTACTTCGGCACGATTATGTCATAGCAGCCCTTGCCGTTGGGCGTGGGACGGGTATTGTCGTTGACTTCCTTCCGCCCGTCCAGCGACAGTACGCAGTTGGACATCTCGCGGTTTATGTATTCGATCTTCTCGTCGTCCAGCGCCATGCCGTTGGTGGTGACGGTGAAGCGGAAGTTCTTGCCGTGCTGCTTCTCGACGCTTCTTGCGTAGTCTACGGTAGCCTTTATCGTCTCCCAAGCCATGAGCGGCTCGCCGCCGAAGAAGTCAAGCTCCAAATTCTGCCTTCCCATGGACTTCTCGATAAGGAAGTCTATTGCTTTTCTTCCTGTTTCGGGAGTCATTATCTTTCTTCCGGTGCCGAAGTCACCTGTCGATGCGAAGCAGTATTTGCAGCGCAGGTTGCAGTCGTGGGAAACGTGCAGGCACATAGCCTTTATCGGCGCTTTCACCGCAATATCGGCGTACTTGCGGTAGTCGTCCTCGCTGAACAGTATCTTATCCTTATACAGCGAGTATATCTCGCCGTAGCACTCGCGCACTTCGTCCTCCGGGAAACGAGAAAGCTCCCCGATAAGGCGTTCGGGCATTTCCCCGGCTATCGGCGGCTCCAGAAGTCCGATCATCTCATATACAAGCTCATCGACAACGTGTACGCCGCCGCTGTTCACGTCAACGACGATGAAATCTTCTCCCTGCTTGAATCTGTGTATCGTATTTGTCATTTACTTTCCCCTTTGACAAAAGTATAGGGCAGCATGACTGCCGCCCTAAAGCTCTGCGTACTTAAAAGTTACTTGTTAGCCTCGCACTGCTGGTTAGCAATAGTGCAGGAGGTCTTGCAAGCGGACTGACAGGAAGTCTGGCACTTGCCGCAGCCGCCCTTTGCAGCGGTTTCCTTTAAGTTTGCCTTGTTGATAGTCTTTATGTGCTTCATAGCTATCACCCTCCGTTGATGTATTTACTGTATTAGTATAGCACACTTTTTCGGAAAATGCAATACCTTATCGGGAATTTTCTGTGATATGACATCAAAAAGGGCAGCAGCCGGTCTGCATATCATGTAAGTCTGCTTGCCGGACAGTCGGTTCTCAGCACGCTTTAAGCGCCGCGATTATCTTCGATGTCTCAAGATTTACCTTTCCGTTCACCGGCAGCAGTCTTACGGTGTCGGCGGGGATATCCGTCTCGGCAAGCCGGAACTCCGCAAAGACATCGAGTATGATCCTGAATTTACAGAGATTCATTCCGCCGCGCAGCACTATAGTCTCCGCTTTCGACAGGCAGGTGCAGGAGCGCAGCAGCTTGTACACCGAGCGCATTTCTTCCACTTCCGGTACCATTCTGCAAAGCAGCCGTCTGTCAACACGCCCGCAGCGGTAGTCCTCATACGCGGTCTTGGCTGCAATATAACGATCCTGCCGGAATCCGGAATACCGAATATCCGAAACGCGGATCTGAACGCTTTTATAGCCGTTATACTCGTTTATTTCAAGCAATCCCACTATATCAACGGTATCGCCCGCCTCGTAAGGCAGAGAATCGTAGGATCTGTCAAAATCTATAGTTCCGAACTGCCTGCCCCCGAAATCTATGTCCATTGCCGTGTACTTTCCGTCGGAGCGCGGTTTCTTTGCCTTTATCACGCACCCGGGCAGCAGAAAGACCGGGACCTGATTTCCCATTCCGAACGGCTCAAAGTTCTTAAGCAGATTAACGTTATCCACCGTCACATCGGCAGCGGACAGCGTCATATCAACATTTATCTCCTCGCAGCTCGCCTGCCCGAGCGTCTTTCCGCAGAACTCATATACTCTGTCGGTAAACTCGGCTATCCGCTCTGTATCTAATGTAAAACCGCCTGCCGCAAGATGCCCGCCGCCGTGAATGAGCATATCCCGGCAATGCGTGATAAGTGCCGCTATAGACAGATCGCCGTTGCTGCGGCAGCTCCCGCGGGAGGTTTTACCTTCTTTCGTTATGATTATGCAAGGCTTGCCGTACTTGTGCATGAGCTTTGAACTCGCTATGCCGATGATGCCGTGCTTCCAGCCGTCCCCGCTTACTATCAGTATCCTTTTGTTCAGCAGATCGGGATCGCGTCTTATCTGATTTTCTATATCCTCTATTATCTGCTTTTCCGTTTCCTTGCGCGCGTCGTTCAGTTCGGTGAGCCGTTCCGCTTTTGCGGCGGCGGAATTCTGATTGTCACACAGCAGCAGTTCGACTGCCTCCTGCGGGGACGCGCATCTCCCCGCGGCGTTTATCTTAGGGGCAACATAAAACGATATCTTTTCGGACAGTATCTCTTCGCCCTGCTCTATTCCCGTCTTTTTGAGCAGCCATTTCAGCCCCTCGTTGCTCGTCCGGGACATTATCTGCAAGCCCTCGCTTGCTATTATCCTGTTCTCTCCGTCCAAACGCACAAGATCCGCGATAGTTCCGAGTGCCACTATATCCCCGTACTCCGACAGTATCGCGTCATTGTCCTCCTGCAGAGCCATAAGCAGTTTCAGCACAACGCCGCAGCCCGCAAGGTTCTTGTACTGCGAAATATCGTCCCGCCTGTGCGGATTCAGTATCGCTTCCGCGTAAGGCAGCTTTTCCGGCACCTCGTGGTGATCGGTTATGATAAGTCTCATTCCCAGTTCGCGGATATGCTCGGCTTCCGCTTCGGCGGTAATACCGTTATCCACGGTTATTATCAGTTCAACGCCCTGCTTTGCGAACAGATCTATAGCTTTCATATTCAGCCCGTAGCCCTCGTCACGGGTAGGTATGTACCATGCCGCCTCCGCGCCCATGGCTTCAAGATAGTTATACAGTATATATGTAGATGTAACGCCGTCGCAGTCGTAGTCTCCGTATATCATTATGCTTGTGCCGTTCTCTATCGCCTCGTTGATTATCGCGACGGCTTTCTCCATGTCCTTTATGTCGAAAGGATCGGAAAACTCCCTGTTGTTGAAGAAAAGATCCGCTTCCTCGTAGGACGTGATGCCCTTGGCGGCAAGAAGCCTGCATACGAAATCCGGAAGTCCTGTCGTCCGGCGCAGACTTTCGGCAATCACCCTGTCCGGCTCCCTGATGATCCATTTGTTCATTGGCACATTCTCCGTTCGGAATTAATAATAAACAGCCTTTTCATTATATCACTCTTTTTCCCGGTTTGCAATAGCTGACACAAAAAAAGATATGCTCTATATTATAATGGTATATCGCAAAGGAAAAATCCGCACAAAAAAAGAGACGCAGTTCTCACCCGTCCCGAGTCCCGGCAGCCTACTCATGCACAGAACCTACACTATTCATACACGATCTGCGTGCATTAAACTATCTTCTCGATCTGCTCCCTGAGCCATTCCGGACCGCGTTTGGTATATACGCTCTCGGTGATGTCGGAGATCTTATGACCTACTATGTATTTTATCGCGTACTCGTCAACCCCGTATTTCTTCGCAGCAGTGACAAAGTGCGTTCTCCCGTCGTGCAGCCGGTGGTCACTGCTTATCCCGATGTTGTCGATTATCGCGGAGAATGCCCGGAAGAACTGCATATACGTTATCGGCAGAGCCTCACTGTTCGCGCGGGCGAAGAGATACACGCACCCTCTCGCGGAGGATTCCTCGTAAGTTCTGCGCACTATGCCGCTTATCCTGCTGTGAATGGGAACCACGCGGTTCCTGCCGGATTCGGTTTTAAGCCCTCCGCGGAATGTGAGGTTTTCGATGTCAACGTCCTCGACTTTCAGAGTAAGAAGTTCCTGCGGTCTCCAGCCGGAATAGCACTGCACCAGCACCATGCAGACAAAAATATTATGCGTGTACTCCCACAGCACACGCATCTCATCGTCTGTATATATAATGTGACTTCTCTTCACCGTCGTGATCTCTTTCAGAACATCGTCGGAAAGCTTGAACGAGCGGGCATGGTTTATGTCGGTTATCTCGTATTCGACAGCGTAGTCAAGCATGAGGTTAAACAGCGTTTTGATGCGTGATTGAAGCATGGGCGGAGCGTGGCGGGTCTTTCCGCGGAACATAGCCGTTCCCTCTTCCATGCACTTTTTTATATGGCGGGGACGCAGAGCCTTTACCCGCATATCGTAGATCTCCGAGCAATACTCCCATGCGGCTTTTGTCTGACGTATGCTTGTGACGGAGCTTATCGACTTCTCGTATTCCGCGAACCATATCTCGTAAAGCTGCTTCACGGTGATATCCGCTTCGATGTCGTAGGGCGTGCGGTTGTATTCCACAAGAGCCGCGTATGCTTCATTGTATGTCGGGAAGTAAGCGCGGGGTTTCAGCGGCTTGCAGACGGGTCTGCCGTTCTCGTCCTTGCCGACGGTTATCATTACCCGGAAAGGATTGCGCAGATTCCTGCCGCGTATCTCGCTTATCTGACCGAACCCGTTCGGCAGTCTCATTCGCTTCTTCCGGGGCGCGCTTTTCTTTCCCGAATACCGTTTCAAAGGGTAACCGCAGTGCGGGCAGCTTACCGCGAGGTCACTGACCTGCAGCTTACATTCGGGGCATTTTGTCAACATTTTCTGACTCCTCCTTGTTGATCCTGATATGATAATTATATACTATCTGAATACATTTTGTCAACAAAAAACTCTCCCGCTTGACAAAAAGCGGGAGAGTATGCTATAATAATAGCGAAGGTGTGCGTATGCACATGAAAGCGGTATCACTTCCGGAGCGGCAAAACGCGGCATTTCTGCCGACTACGTCGTGAAAGGTTGTGATAGTATGAGAATACTCTATGCAATTCTCTGCCAACTCGGCGAGATAATACATATTGTGCTCATAAATGCTTCGCAAATCGGGGCATTGTGGCAGCTTATACGCGTGAAGATCACAAGATTTTTCCGCAGATAAGAGAATAAGCCACCCGCTTTCCCCAGTGGTGGCTTAATCAAATTGGTTTTCCGCTGCTCCGGGAGCACCGTTTTCTGTACATATTATAACACACTTTCCCGCCGTTGTCAATAGTCAGCGGCGGTTTTTTCTGCAAATCCCACTGCACTCCCGAAATTATTATTCATGCACCGCTCCTGCATTTTCGGGATTTATACCGCATGAACAGCGGATTGTGCAATTCAATCATGAAGATCAACAAGATCCTCGCAGCCGGCATGGCTGCAACACTCGCTGTAACATCTCTCTCCGCAGTTGTAAGCGCAGAAACTGTTACAAAATCTTTCGACATGGCAACATCTGTCGGAACTCTGACGATCAAGCAGGAAGGCGCACTCGGCGTTGATTACCTCGCTTCTATTGTTGGTGACGAAACATACCGTTCTCCGATGATCGTTGCTCCCGCAAAGGACGGCACAATCACAATCGACCTTTCTAACGCAGTGTTCTATGCTCCTTACAACAAGGGTGCTAACACACTCAAGATCGCTAACGGCGACTTCGATATCACAGGCGTTAAGCTTGTAGTAACAGGTATCCAGGGCGGTAAGAACAACACTTCCAAGGATTACGAATACGCTTTCAAAGAGGACGGAAGCACAGATAAGTTCACACTCGCAGTAAACGTAAGCGAAGGTAAGGGCTTTATTCCTACACAGTTCGTTGAAATCACAAAGGTTAAGTATGTGTTTGAAGCAAAGTTCAGCACACAGGTAAAGGAAGTTTATGAGTCCGCTAAGGACGGTAGCGACGGCACATGGGGCGGCACACTCGAGAACTACACAGTAACAACAGATCTTAACACTGACGGTTCTGAGAAGGCAGCACTTTATACTGTATATCAGGCAGCACTTAAGGATCAGGAAACAGCGCAGAAGGCTTATGATGCTCTGCTTGCTCTTTACAACGGTCAGTCCAAGCAGCTCAGCGATGCTGAGATCGAAGCTGCTAAGGCTGAACTTATAAAGCTTGTTGGTGCTAACTGGGAGAAGCTTGTAGGAATCAACGACAGCAAACTTGATTCTAACGCCGACCTCGCCGGAACACTTAAGACTCTTATCACTAAGATGAATGGCGTTGAAGCCGGCACTTCTAAGATTGCTGCTACTGATACAGACCTTAAGGGAACAGCATACGAGACAGCAGTAAATGCATATTTTGCATATTATAAAGAAGATCTTACTCTTCCCGACGCGCAGCCCGAAACTGCGGAAGCGGCTGCAGAAGCAGGAGTAAAGACTCTTGCAAACTGGATCGTTGAGTTCAACCGTCAGATAGCTACTATTCAGTCTGACATTGAAGTAGCTAACAATAACATAGCAGATGCTAAGGCAAGAATGGAGCAGGCAAGAGAGGCTCTCAAGCAGGCAGATCCCGCTATCACATTTGATGAGAACGGCAAAGCTAACGATGGTAAAAATGATCTTGACGGTAGTGCAAATTCGGCAGGCGGAGCAGATAAGACAGTAGTTAGAGACTACGTTGATGCTAATGCAACATATCAGCAGTACAGAACAACAATCGCAGAAGGTCCTTCCAAGATTGCTGAACTCGAAGGCAAACTCAACAAGGTTGCTGAAAAGCAGACTGCTCTTAAGGAGAACATCGCTTTTGAGAGAAACATAATCCTCAAGACATACTATCAGCTGAAGAAGGTTCTCGAAGAGAGAGCAGGCGCAACTAAGGTTAGCGTTACAGATGAAGAACTTGCTGCAGCTCTGAAAAAACTTAATGATGCAAAGACTGCAACAGCAACAGCTAAGTCAAACTGGGAGAAGGCTCCTGCTGCAGAAAAGAGCGATACTGATACAATTCTCGGAACAATCGCTAACGTAAAGAAGATCATGGACGGTTGGGATGCTACACACTTCTGGGTAGGCTACAACGACAAGTCCGTTGAATCCAGATTTGCTCCTCTGCCGAGAACTACAACAAACACAACAATAGGCAGAACAGACGTTAAGGTTCTTTCCTACACAGGCGCTCATGGTTCCGATAACATTTGGTCTGACGGTTACACCGACTATGCAAACCAGTCTTACAGCGGTGATGATGTAACTAAGGGTACTGCTCCTCGTCAGTTCGCAGGTCTTGCTTCTCAGGCTGCTGACTTCTTCAACAAGAGAAACAACGGTAAGATCACATTCAAGTTCACAGCTGCTGCTAATACAAGTTCCGGTTGGGTAAACGGCGGTGTTCCGTCCACTGAGGTTGGTCTTAAGTCTTCTCTCGCAGGCTCTAACTTCGGTATGTTCTGGAACTACAGCTCCTCCACAGGTCAGCTTATCTCCCTCGGTCAGGTTGACGATGATGCTCTCACAGTAACATTCGATATCAGCCAGATCCTCGATGACATGGGCGGTCTCACAAAGGGCAACCTCAATGACATCTTCTACGGTCTGAACAAGGGTATCACATACGGTTCTCCGTACAACTTCACAGGTTACCTCGTAGAGCAGGTAATATTCTCTTACGATGATGCTGCTTCCGAGACAGACGCTGACGTTGAGACAGTTGATGAGGACGACGATACAGATACAGAGACAGATACAGAGACAGTTGTTGACGAAGACGACGATGATGATGATGATGATTACATCGTTGACGAGGACGACGACGACGATGCAGCTGCAATCGTTGACGAAGATGACGACGACGATGATGATGCTCCCGCAGTTATCGTATCTGACGACAAGGACGATACAGACACCAACAACGACGTTGTAATCGTAACTCCCGTTAAGGAAGACGACGATGCTAACCCCGGAACAGGTGTTGGTCTTGCAGTAATCCCGGCTATCGTAGCTGCTGCTGCAATGGTAGTTTCCAAGAAGAGAAAGTAA
>JAGAWN010000042.1 GCA_017941355.1 Ruminiclostridium sp.
CGATTTGCCCTGACCGGAGTTTCCGAGGATAAGGACATTGGCATTGGTTTTATCCGAAGCACGCTTATCGAAATCGACAATAATATTCGAGCCGAACTTATCCCGCCCGAGGTAGAAGCCGTTCTCATCGGTCTTGCCGGAGAATGACAACGGGTAGAGATTCGCAGTTGACGATGCCGGGAGAACGCGCTCGAACTGCTCCTTGAACACATTCCTGCCAGACGGCATCACACAGGTGAAGCCTGATTGCTGCCTGAGCATGAGTTTATCGACATTCAGCTTTGAGCGTACAAGCTCCGTCTGCACCTCGGTCTGCATATTCCGCAGATTGTCAAGGCTGTCGGCTATGATCTCGATATATACCGCAACATGGAGCAGGGGTTCACGATTCCGGTGCATATCCGCTACGAGCTGCGTCACGTCCTGAAGATTGTTCTCCGCAGTGACTGTCTGCTGTAAATTGTTCGTCGATGTCCTCTGCAAGCGGTTCTTGTTAGCTGCGTTGGCGATTATGCGCTTTTCCTCGGCTGCGGTCACATGGCGGGTATAGATGTGAAGTGTCACGCCGTCCTTTTCTCCAAGGTATCTCAAAATCGCCTGTTCCGATGTCGATGTCGGGTACTCCCGCAGCGCCCACACACAGCGGAAGGTATTTCCGCAGATGTAGTAATCGGTAAAGAACTTTATCACCGAGGGTGCGATCATATCCACGAAATCTTTGCTACTGCGGGTCGCAAAGTGTGTTTCCTTGATATTGGGTTTCTTCTTCTGCATACGCACCTCACATTGACAGATCCTGAGTTTGCGGCGGAGTATCTTCTACGGTCAGTTCGTAACCGCGAGCGCCCCAGAAGCTGACATATATTTCCGGGCAGTCACGACCGCCGGTTTTTATTTCCTGCTGCTCAAATCCTTCGCCCCAGCCGTCATTATGCGCAATTGCACATAAGGACGGTTATGTCAAGCTGACCGTTATGTTGAGTCTACTCCCTAAAAACCAAACAATCAGTCTGTCAATGTGACTCCTTTCTTTTTTTAATAATTATTATTGGTTTATACGAACTTATATTTTTTCTAATATCACTCATCTTTCAGTAGCTGAACGCTACATAATTATTGGTTTAACATAGCCCTTTCAAGTTAACGATGTAATATATGAGCAATGAACTTGAAAGGGGTGTTTCAATATGAAGCCGATGATGGCATCATATATTGCCGAAAAAGTCGAAGAGTACATTTCCTCCAGAGGGCAATCTAGGAATGCACTTGATCAGTATCACTACATACTGTCTGTCTTTATTAAATTCTGTCAAAAACATAATGATGGATATTACTCGGAGGAAATTGGCTTAAGATGTTTATCGGAACATTATGGAGTTTCAGATGTTAATGTCACTATTGATCGTAGCCAAAAACGCAAAAGAACAGCAGTCAGAGTGTTTCATATGATGACAAGTGTTTTGTTTAAGGAACCCATTAACGATAGGTATTTACCAATAAAATTGTCCGGTATAACTGTTTCCTTGTTCCTTTCTTCATTAAATGATTTTGAAGAGCATCATAGGAAATACGGATATTCCGAAAAAACCATTGAAAATTATTCCAGGGTTGCTAAAACTTTTCTTGCTTATGCTGAAAATACAGGTTATGATAGGTTTGAACTTTTTTCAACGCAGCTTGTGTACGATTATGTACAGACTCTTTCGGGTTTTACCAAAGTAACGATAAAACATCATCTGGGCGCACTTCGTATCTTTCTTCGTTTTTTGCACACGGAAGGATTTATTGATATTTATTTGGATGATGTTGTTAAGCCGTTAAAATCTCGTAGTCAAACTAAGATACCGTCTGTGTGGCAAAAAGAAGAAGTAATCAAGCTGTTATCAGCGGTAGACCGTGGTAATCCCGGTGGAAAGAGAGATTATGCTATGCTTCTGTTAGTTACAAGGCTCGGCATAAGAATAAGTGATGTGAACAAACTGAGATTTGAGAATATTAACTGGTCAAAAAAAACATTGCAGTTTATTCAGCACAAAACTAACGAGCCAATAACCTTACCATTGTTAAATGACGTTGGATGGGCGCTGATCGACTATATTAAAAACGGAAGACCCAAGATAGACTCTCCTTACATTTTTGTTACGCATATTCCGCCATACAAAGAATTCTCTATTGAAAATCATCACTATGAAACCGTAAAAAAATATATTGCATGGGCGCATATCCCCGGGAAAGATATGCGCAAACTCGGAATGCACTCCCTTCGGCATACACTCGCCACATTGATGCTGGAGAATCATGAGAATTATTATGATATATCCGCCGCAATAGGTCATAGAAGTCTTGATACCACAAAGGTTTATTTAAAAACCGGTATTGAGCTTCTTCGTGAATGTACTTTGCCAACCCCGGAGGTGGACTATGATCTTTGTTTCTAAAATGAGTAAGTATATGGAGATGCTGGTATCACAAAAACATTCACTTGGAACTAAATATGAGTACGGCGAACACGTACTTCATTACTTTGATAATTTTGTTTATCGGTATTATCCCGAATTTGAAACTGTCACGAAAGAAATCTCGGAAAAGTGGGCTACTAAGCGTCCATGCGAAAGTAATCATACTCAGAGACTCAGAATAACGCCTGTGCGTGATCTTGCGGAATTAATGAATAAATTAGGTTTGTGTGCATATGTGTTTCCTTTAAAACAGCTTCCAAAGGAAAGGAAATATCCAGCTCATATTTATACCGATGAAGAAATTCAGGCTTTTTTCTATCAAGTGGATCATTGCGTCTATTCAGTTGAGACGCCTTATCGTCATATGGTTATGCCTATTTTATTCAGAATGATGTATTGTTGCGGTCTTCGCCCTGGTGAAACAAGAAGATTGAAAGTATCGGATGTTGATGTTGAAAATGGTGTTCTCAGAATAATAGACAGCAAAAATGATAATGACCGTTATGTACCTATGAATGCCAAATTGACTGAAATGTGTAAAAGATACGCGAATAAAGCGCATATTCTTTCAAAACCGGACAGCCCTTTTCTTTTAGGATATCAAGATAAATGTATTACAAACGACAATTTGAATTCAAATTTTAGGCGCTTTCTTCGTAAAGCGGGGATATCGCACGGTGGAAGAGGAAAAGGTCCGCGACCATACGATTTTAGACATACTTTTGCTGTCAAATCGCTGCAAAAATTAGTTCTTAGCGGCAAAGATATGAATGCGTATTATCCGGTTTTGCAAATATATATGGGACATTCATTTTTCAAGTATACCGAGTATTATCTTCGTCTTACAAAGGATATGTATCCGGAAATATCTGAAAAAATCGACCAGAGATTTTCTCATATTATTGCTGATGCTTCAGGAGGTATTTATGAAATCAAAAGCAACTGATTTTGGCTATGCACTGACAAAATATTTAACATCATACCTTAGTGGCATAAGGAATCTTAGCCCCAATACTATCCATTCATACAGAGACACTTTTAAACTGATGCTAATCTTTGCTCAAAACATCAAGGGAATATCACCGCAGCGATTCACGCTTGCAGAATTCACACGAGATTTTGTAAATGAGTATTTGGAGTGGCTAAGAAAAGAACGGTCTCTTTGTCAGCGCTCCTGCAACCAGAGGCTTGCTGCTATTCATGCATTTTGCAGATATTTACAGATTGAAAAGCCGGAGTACATGGGGGAGTATCAGCGGATCTTGGCAATTCCGATCATGAAATATCATAAACCCACCATTGAATACCTGAGTGAATATTCCTTGAAGAATATTATTAGTGCAACAGATATTTCAACTGTACAAGGAAGAAGAGATCTTGCCATTTTATCTACCTTATATGATACCGGTGCGAGGGTTCAGGAGCTTTGTGACATCAGTGTAAATGACCTCTATTATTCTCCAACTCCTCATATTATGCTGACCGGAAAGGGTGATAAAACACGATATGTACCAATAATGCATACTACTGCAGAATTACTGAAAAAATACTGTGCTGAATTTCATAAAAATCAGCCAATGTCCGGAAGCGAACCATTGTTTTATACAAGAATACATACAAGATTTACTCGTTCGGCAGTATCTAATTTGGTGTCGAAATATTCTAACATCGCAAGATGTAACGATAAATCCATTCCCGACAAAGTTACACCACATACATTCCGTCATACTAAAGCGATGCATATGTGTCAAGCCGGTATCGATATTATATATATTCGCGATATATTAGGTCATAAAAAGATTGAGACTACAGAGATATATGCGAAAATTAATGTTGAACGGATAAGGGATGCCCTTGAAAACGCATACCCTGAATTGAATAATGATATTGCTGACGACTGGAATGATGATGGTGATTTAATGGAGCAATTAAAAGCTCTTTAAAATATTATGTAAAGATTAAACGATAGACAATTCTGATCTGTGGGCTTTTGGGGTATCTAATTAACATAACGGTCAGCTTGACATAACCGTCACTATATTGTCCGGTCAGATAATTGCGGAGCTCACGCAGTTCGTTGTTGTCAAGCTCCCCGCGGACACGAAGAGTAGTAACGCCTTTCAGTTCGCCGTCTATGACTTCTACGGATGGGAATGCTGAATACACCTTGTTGTTTATGGAATCACACTCATCCCGCCAGTGCATAAGTCCGCGTTCTCGTTCTTCGTCCATAATGTATTCGGTAATTCTGCCGTTGATAATATCTGCATATTCTACAGCCTGACGAGCTGAAAGATCGTACTGATCATCGTATTCGGGTTCATATATTGAAACTTTAAGTGGAGAAATGAGGCGGACGGTTTTAAGTTCTTCCTGCCCGAACTCAACAAAGCCGTTTCCGGGATCTATCGTGAGCCCCGAAAACTCTGAGCGGGTATCTATCAAACGTCTGGCATAGTCAATAACACACTCCGCAATCTTCTCGTCTGACATGAACTGCTCGTAGGAAATGCAATAATCATCCGCGCCTTTCATTTCTTCGATAATATCCGCAAGTCTCCCTGCGACTGCGGTTTCAAGTTTATTGTCACTCATATTCGCATCTCCGTACTGCTGAAGCGCAAGACCCTCGTCCTGCGACTGCTCCCATTCTTCTTCGGTCATAAGCTGAAAATCGTCGGCATTTCCGAATCCGACATATATACGATCTTCGCCGTAATACAGTCCTTTGTCGTAGAAGCGCTTGCCCCATTCCTGCGAATACTGTTCGGTTATGAAGTCTTTGAGTATTTCCATATCCTGCTCGTCAAGAGGCTTTGTGAGCTTTACCTCGGTAACACCGACAAGCTCTCCGTTCATTTTCTCGACACTCGGAAAAACGGAATAGACCTTGTCGATCAGCGTTCTGTCCGAACAATGCTCCATAAGTCCGTAATGGATAGAAAGCATCATATCCGCATCAATCTCGTTGTTTATGAATGTTGCGTATTCCAATGCTTTCTCCGGTTCTACCGGTGCTAACGTGACAAGCAGGTCTGTATCTACA
>JAGAWN010000043.1 GCA_017941355.1 Ruminiclostridium sp.
CGCACTATAGGCAGTACACCGCACCTCTGCGGCGCTTTCCTCGGCATAATCCGTTAGGACTGCTCTCGCGCGTCTTCCACGGGCTTACGACATCTGCATTTCACACTGCATAGCCGTCCGTAGTTTTAACGTGAGCCTTTCAGGGCGTTACTCCGTCATTCGACTCATTAGAATAATAGTTCTACGTAACTATTCTATTTTTGTTACGCGCCGCACCTTTTCAGTACGGAACGTGTCACACCATTGGCGAACTCGTCGAGCAGGCAGCGCACATGACACGGCAGTCTGCCGCCGTGCTTGAAATTCGCCCTGTCATACAGTACATCGAAAAGCTGTGTGTACATCATTGCCGCCAGAAAGTTGAACGTATCGTCCGAGGACGGGATAATGATGAACATCGCGGTAGGTTCGTCACCTATCATTTCAAGGTGAATGTTATCGCAGCAAGTCAGATCCATGACCTCCGGGATATTGAACGCTTGCAGTCTCACAGCGGTCGAAATTAAGATCGACTTCGCCGTGTCGCCCGCGGCTTTTTTGAAATCCTTATAGTATTTCAAGCACATATATTTACTTGCCGGTTTTGCCGCTTTCGCAAGGTCGATAAGATTAAGTTCCTTGAACTGCTCGTTCTTACCTGCCTCATCGGTCTTGTATTTATCCGGATTTTCAAGCGCGTCGAATATCAGGTCGAGATCGGACTGGAAATCATCACTGCCTTCCTTGACCTCCGCTTTTTTCAGAAGCTTCATGACCTCCGAAAAATTCTGCTTTTCTTTGTTTTCACATTCCACAAGGTAGAAACAAAGTGCCGCCAACAGTGCTTTCGTGCTATCGTCCCAGAACTGATCGCCGGAGCCGCCGCCCTCTTTCTGCGTATTTTTCATCAACACGTTTACCATTTTTATGACCGCCGTAGTGCTGTAATTGCCATCGGTGTCGTAGATATAGTTGAACGGATTGTAGTTATTCGAGTGCATCATATCTATCAGGTTAAACACCTTTATCTTGTAGCCGTAATGCTCCAGCATCTTTCCGGTCGAGCGAAGCAGCTCTCCCTTCGGGTCGGTGCATACATAGCTTGTATTCGCCTGCATAAGATTCGGCTTTACATAGAACCGGGATTTACCGGAACCGGAGCCGCCTATGACCATGACGTTGAGATTTTTCCTCGTCTGTCGGGTATTCAGCGACATCTTGACATCGTTCGTTAGAATGATGTTGTTATCCTTGACGAAAGGTTTTTTCTTCTTGTATTCCTCGAAGAACAGTGATAAAAACATTCTCCAAAGTTCACAAGCAATAGCCTTTGTTTGGCTCCAAACCTTTTTGAGTGGAGTTATCCCGGCTTCCTTTTCGGCAGCCCGCCGTGCTTTATCAGCGTCCCGCTTTGCCTGCGCTTCCCTGCGCTTTTGATCCCGGAGAGCGTCTTTGACTTTTTTCTTTTCCTCCTTTTCCCTTTCCCGAAGTGCCTTTAACCGCTCTCTTTCAGCCTGTTTCTCCTCTTTTGTCAAGGGTTTCGCCGCAGCATCCGCATTCTCCGGCTTATCCTTAACAGCGTTCTTTTTTGATTTTTTCTTTTTCGGCTTTGGGGGCTTGTCCAGTAATGATTTTATTTCTTTACTGCCAGCCCATTTAGCCGAGCCATGTTCCTCACCCTTTCTATGAAATTTCTTTTTGCTCGTGACCTTCATCAGCACATACAGTCCGAGACCGAAAGCTGTGAATATCGGGAACATTACCGCATAACCGCCAAGCTGTATGTATTCAAACACAAGATCGGTGTCTGCAACAGTAGCTTCAAGGCTGTTTGCAAAGTTGTCGAAGTCCAGCTTTCCGTCCTCGTCCAGTGACATATCGACACAAGTTCCAAGCGATGCCGCAAGGTAGACCGCAAATAATGCAAGTACCGCATATATGCCTATCGTGATGATGTCAGGCTTTTTTGCGATCCTGCTTATTTGCGCGACCCCCTCTCCCTCTTTTTGTTTTTCAGAGTATCCGCGGTCTGTCGAGCTTTGGCTTTCGCCATTGTCAGCAGATTATTGGCAACGCTCTGCTTCTGTGCCTTGCCGATGATTCTGTCAGCCTTTGCTTCGCTCATACCGAAAGTGTCATGCAGCCGTTTCCTTGCGGTATCTCTGTCATTAAGGTCGAGCCTTACGACCGTACTGCCGCCGCGCACCGTAAACGAAGACCAAGTATCACGCTCTATCTGATATTCTTTGAAATGTACCTGCTTCGGCGCTTCCACGAAACCAAGTCTTTCGGCTTTATCCATAATTGCCGTTACGGTCTCGGTGTCCGTGACTTTCAGATGTTGTCTGATATCC
>JAGAWN010000003.1 GCA_017941355.1 Ruminiclostridium sp.
CCCCCGTTTCACCCCCGCCAGGGGGCTAACGCCGCCCCCTGGACCTGGCGCCAGCGTGGTCTGTCGGTCAGCCCCTCTGGCGCAAGCGCCACCTCCCCGCATTCGGGGAGACACGCTGGACCCATGCCGTTTCACGGAGATCCGGTCATCTCTTAAAAACTGCGGGTTTGCGCAGCGGGCAGGCTTTCCGGCCTCTTCAGACCCGTTACTATTCTTCGTGTACGATAGTCCCTTCGTCATTCGCGCTGAGCCGTATCACCGACGGCTGCGCTTCCCCGCCGTCTATTATCAGATTCGCTATCTTGTCCTCAACTTCTTCCCGTATCACGCGAAGTATGTCGCGCCCGCCATACTTCCCGCCAAACGCCTTGTGCGCAATGTACCTGTACGCACTGTCGTCAGTCTTTAAAACTATTCCGTTCTCTTCAAGCGCTTTCGCCGTGTCAATAAGCTGCAAACGCGCTATGTCAGCATAGTTCTCCTCCGTGAGCGGCGAAAATACAACTACTTCGTCAACACGTCCCAGAAACTCCGGACGTAAAAACTCTTTCAGCGCTTTCATAGCCCTCTCGCGGGACAGATCTCCCGTCGTCTTGCCAAATCCCATGCCGCTGTCACCCGTAGATGACCCCGCATTCGATGTCATGCAGATAATGGTGTTCTCAAAGTTCACTTTCTTGCCGTGTGAATCAGTTATCCGCCCCTCGTCAAGTATCTGCAGCAATACGTTCATAACGTCCGGGTGCGCTTTCTCGATCTCGTCAAACAGTATCACCGAGTACGGTCTGCGGCGTACTTTCTCCGTCAGCTGCCCGGCATCGTCAAATCCCACATATCCCGGAGGTGAGCCGATGATCTTCGAGACACTGTGCTTCTCCATGTACTCCGACATATCAAGCCGTATCAGCGGATCCACTCCGCTGAAAAGCTCCTCCGACAGCACTTTCACAAGCTGCGTCTTTCCTACGCCCGTGGGTCCCACAAAGATGAACGATGCCGGACGGCGCTTCGTCGAAAGATGAACCCGCGTCCGCTTCACAGCTTTCGCTACCTTTTCGCAGGCTTCGTCCTGCCCGATTATCTTCGATCTCAGTACTTCCTCAAGCTTCGCTATCTTGCTGAACTCCGTTTCCATTATCTTCTTAGCCGGGATCCCTGTCCACAACTCTATCACCGCAGATAAGTCGCCCGCCGAAAGCCTCGCGTCCTTTACTTTCGGTTCAAGTTCCGTCAGCAAAGCTTCCGTCTGCGCATACTTCGTCTTGAATTCCGCTATCTTCTCATAGTCCTTTTCCGCAGACGTGTCCTGCTCCATGTCGTCAAGCGTTCTCTTCACCTGAGCAAGCTCTTTCTTCTTGTTCTCGTATGTCCCGAGATCAGGATTGCGTATGCTCGCGTATGCAGCAGCTTCGTCCATGAGATCTATCGCCTTGTCCGGCAGGAACCTATCCGTGATGTACCGCTCCGAAAGCGTTACGCACGGCATTATCATGTCCTCGCCTATGCGTACCTTGTGGAAGTCCTCGTAGTACCCCTTTATCCCGCGCAGCAGTTCCGCAGTCTCGTCGATAGTCGGCTCGTTCACCGTCACAGGCTGGAAGCGGCGTTCAAGCGCGCTGTCTTTCTCGATGTACTTGCGGTATTCGTTGAACGTCGTGGCACCGATGACCTGTAACTCCCCCCGCGAAAGGGCAGGCTTGAACATATTCGCGGCGTTCATCGTTCCCTCGCTGTCGCCGGTTCCCACAAGCTTGTGTACTTCGTCTATGAAAAGTATGATGTTGCCGAGATTCTTGATCTCCTCAACCAGCGATTTCACACGGCTCTCAAACTGCCCGCGGAACTGCGTTCCCGCAACCAGTGATGTGAGATCCAGCAGGTACAGTTCCTTGCCCTCAAGACGGAACGGCACGTCCCCGGAAACAAGTCTCTGCGCTATCCCCTCGGCTATCGCCGTTTTGCCGACGCCCGGTTCACCGATAAGGCAGGGATTGTTCTTCGAGCGGCGGGATAAGATCTGGAGTACCCGGTCTATCTCCTTGTCGCGCCCGATTATCCGGTCAAGCTTTCCCGCTTTTGCCTTGTCTGTGAGATTTTCGCAGAACGTGTTTAAGAACTTGCGCTTTTTCGCGTTCTTACGTTCCTCAGCCTTGCGTTTGCGCTCCTCGGCTTTCTTAGCGTCCTCCTTGCTGTCGGAACCTTTACCCTGTGCGCTGTTTGCCGGGGCTTCAAAAAAGCGCTGGAAGAATGCGGGCATCGTTCCGCCCTGCTTGAAGCCGTCCACGGAATCTTCCTCGTCGTAATCTTCTTCATCGTCCTCGTCCTCGATGTAATCGTCGAGATCGGCAGACTCCTCGTCGTCTGGTATCTCGTCCTCATCGTAATCGCTCTCGACCTCGTCGAACCGCGGGAACTGCATATTAGCAATGTTGTCGAGATCTATGTCGGATAATCCCATTTGTTTCAGGTATTCGTTCACCTGCGGGATATCCAGTTCCTTTGCGCATTTGAGGCAGTAGCCGTTCTCAAATTTCTGAGTGCCGCTCATGCCGGACATGAACACAACGGCGGGGCGCTTGTGACATCTTGAACACATCATATCCATAGTTTTTGTTTCCTTTCAGTTATTACTTTGGCAGCTAAATACTGTTAAAAAGCTGTTTGATATATCTTCTTTCTCCCTGCCGACGGCGGGAAGAAAAACCGGATCACCGTTCTGAGCGGGACGGAAAACCGTTCCCTTTGTTGCAGCCGCCGGTGAAGCGTCCTGCACTACAGTCTGTTTATCGTCGTCCCGAAAAGCGAGAACGGATCGAAGCTGTACAGGTACTTGAAAACAAACGTCCGCTCTATTGTCGATTCGTTTATGAATACCAGCGAGCTGCCGCAGAACGCTATCAGAAGTTTCAGCATAACGCAGGTCAGCACCAGTATTATCAGCGCTTCCGCAAGTCCCAGCAGCGCGCCTACAGTTCCGTTTACCGAGGACACAACCGGTATCTTGTTCACAAGCTTTGCTATCGCGGCAACTATTCCGAGTATCAGCATCACCGCCGCGAACAGTCCGACGAATACCAGCGCTTTCAGCGGGAGCATAACCGTCGGTTCCACGATATCGTTCATCACGCGGCTGCCGAGAGTCCCGCCTGCGGCTGTTATTATCGACACCGTGAAGCTATATACAGCATCACGGCTGCCCGAGGACAGGTCTGCGCCGAGGTTTTTCAGCGACGGCGAGACTGTTTCACCGAGCCTCGCGCCGATATCGGTAAACGCCGTGAACACGTCGCCGGAGGTGAGATTCATCGCTATCAGCTTCGCCAGTATGATATTCGAAAGCCCGTACTTGCGCACTTCGCTTTCGGTTATGTCGATATGCCCGATCTTCACCGCCGTCAGGTCAAATTCCTTTGTTATTCCGAAAGCCTGCAGATCGGCATTCTCTATGCCGGTTTCGGTGAGATCGGCTACCGACAGGTCGAGCAGAGCGTTTCCGCGCTCGTCGTACTCCGGTGTCATTTCCGACACATACACGCCGTTCACCTTTGTTTTCAGCATATCCACCTGAGACAGTCCGGTTATCAGCTCGGTATCTATTGCACTGCCGAGGCGCTCCTCCATGTAATCCTCGACTTTGTCGCGTACTATCGAGTCATACACCTTGTCTGAGATCACGCCGGTGAACGTGAACGCTACTATGAATGCGGCTACCGCAGCTAACGCGCTTATCAGCACGGAGACTGCTCCTCGCTTTGCTCCGTGATATATTCCCGATATTGCTATTGCGATCAGGAACACATCATAGAACCAGAAAAAATCACTTCCCATATTATCCCCTTTATCTTTTCTATTTTATCCTTTCTTTCCGCTGTCAGGCTCCGGAGCGGGTGTGACGATACCTGTCTGCGGTTCAGGAGCATCTTCTACAGCGACTGAATTCAGTGTTTCATAGCCTAACAGGAACGCGCTGCGCCCGATCTTCACGAAAGACGAGTAATCGTCGTCGGACACCTGAATGTCATTCTCGTTTATCAGCTCATTGTCGAATACTTTCAGACGCGCTCCGTCAAGAACATACACACCGCTTTTGTCACAGAAAACGCAGGAAGCGGCGGCGGAGACATTGCAGACTCCGTTTGCTTCTGCTTTGGAATTGAGTGACAGGACGACGTTGCGGTTGGCGGAGATATCGTTGTAATGCACAATCGTTCGTTCGCCGTTCATATAGAAATGCCTGAGTTCTCCGGTGAAATCGTAAGTGCCGGCAAGTTCGCCGGTCGCGGTATCGAGGACGATCACAGCATTGTCGCACACCGCCGTCACGACGGACTTATCTGCATACATACCGCAGGGCAGGCTGTTTCCGCGTAGGGAGTATTTCCACTCGAAGCCCTCAGTCGCCTTTATCGAGAAGCAGTAGAAGTTTGTCAGCATATCGCCGTGTTTGGCGGAGAGCGTGGAGACTATGATATGCTCGCCGTTTCCGATACTGCACACCTGCATCACGTTCTCGTCAGCGAACTTTTTGGTGTATTTCCAGTTTCCGCCGTCATCGTAGATATACAGCACATCGGAGTAACGCTCGGACTCGGTGACTATTGCAGCAAGACCGTCTTCTCCTACAGAGGCATAAACTATCTTATCGTCCAGCTGTTTCTGATAGATGAGGCTGGATCTGCTGTATGCGGCGAATGTGTAGGCTGCCTTGTCGTAGAGCAGTACACGCTTGTCGCTGACTGCCTGCATCGGGTTCGCGTAGTTGTGTTTGAGGGCATAGAGCTGTGCGCCGTCGGTACTGTAGGCATAGAGGTATGTGTCGGTGAGCAGGGAGAACGCATCTCCGAACTTCATTATCGAGTATTCGCTGCTGCCGGGGAGTTCGATAGGGAATCCCACATCTGTGGTAGTTTTGGTCTCCACGCGGGAAGCTATACCGCGCAGCGGCTCGAAAATGGTATCGGCGTTGAACCACACGAACACGAGAGCCGCCAGAACTGCCAGCAGTATTATCAGCCGTATTATGCTGCGGACGCTTCTTTTCTTTTTACGGTATTTCCCGAGGTCAACGTTCTTCGGCTTCCGGGAACCGTCGTTTTTTCCTGTTACCTCGGAAAGATCGGGTATTTTCATATAATCACCTTTAGTAAAACACTTTATTCAGATAAAGACCGTGGGGCGGTATAGTCACTCCGGCGGAGCTGCGTTCACCCGTACTGAGCGAGCGGAGGATATCGTCCTCGGTACGTTTGTTTTCATTCACATATATCAGCGTACCCACCATAATGCGCACCATATTGTGGAGGAATCCGTCACCGCTTACCGTGAAAAGCACCATATTGTTTTCGCGGGTAACGGTGAAACTGCGGACAGTACGGACGGTGGTAGCAAGATGTTCTTTGGCTTCGGCTTTGCAGAAAGCCGCGAAATCATGTTTTCCGACGAACAGTTCAGCTGTGCTGTTCAGGCGGTTTTCGTCGAGGGGGTGGGGGTAATGGAGCGCGAGATCGGCGGAAAAGACGTTACGGGTCGGCGAGGTATCGACGACATAGACGTATTCTTTTCCTTTTGCGGAGAAGCGGGCGTGGAAATCGGGGGGAACTTCTTCGCAGCCGAGGACGGCGATATCGCGCGGGAGCAGTCCGTTAAGGGCTTTGGCAAGACCGGGGCAGGGGACGGGGTTGTTTATGTTTGTGGTAAACACGAACTGGCGGGCATGAACGCCGGCGTCGGTTCGGGAGCAGCCGTTAGCTGCGGCGGGTTCGCCGAGAACGCGGTGAAGTGCGGATTCCACGACTTCCTGCACGGTGATGTTATTGGGCTGGCGCTGCCAACCGTGGTAGGCGGTGCCGTTGTAAGAAATTGTTATTTTAAGGTTTCTCATGGTATTATCGCAAAGCTAAAAAAGTGACGAATTTGCTGTGGTCAAAAACTCTGCCCGCTGCACAGACCATTAATTTTTAGGAGATGACCGAATCTCCGTGAAACGGCATGGGTCCAGCGTGTCTCCCCGAATGCGGGGAGGTGGCGCTTGCGCCAGAGGGGCTGACCGACAGACCACGCTGGCGCCAGGTCCAGGGGGCGGCGTTAGCCCCCTGGCGGGGGTGAAACGGGGG
>JAGAWN010000004.1 GCA_017941355.1 Ruminiclostridium sp.
AACTATGACGCGCTGAAAACCGGAGTTGAGAACTTGTGCAAGGTGCTGACAAGCAGCAAGGGTGAACGCAAGGCTGCTATGGAGCCGCTGGAAGCGCTGTCAATGAACGACAACATCTGTTTGCAGTACATCATTGCGCGGTTATTTGACGATTTTGGAAACGCTGAAACCGACTTCGGGAGCGGTAAGCAGTCGCTCGCCACATTCATAAACGGTCTGACGCTGCCGATGAACATTGAGAAGAAGCGCAAGAAGTGGCAGTCCGAGCTTATGAATACCTTTACCCGTCTGACAGCGCCGTTCGTTTCCATTGAGGGAACGCTGAATAACCCCGACAGCACCGCTACGGCGGTAATCTGCGGGGATAAGCAGTACACGGTCTGCGCCGATACGCTTGACTTCTTTATCTGCGATCTGCACCGCGGCTGCGAGAAGCACGACATTAAGATAAAGCGGTGTGAGGTATGCGGAAAGATGTTTGCACCGACTAACAGCAAGGTCAAGTATTGTTCAACCGATTGCAGCAAGCAGGCACGGAATGACAACATTCAGAAAGCGCGCACCAATGACGAGAGCGACCCGCTCAAACGAGAGGTCAAGCGCTCGATCAGCAATATGAAGAACAATGACAAGAAAGTCAAGGACGCGCTCGGAGCCGACAGCAGACAGTATATTGAGTTTCACGGCGATTTCGTGGAGTACAAGGACGATATGCGGAACAAGCGTGACAGGCTGATACGCGATGTGGAGCGTGATAAAATGGACGTGCAGGACGCGGTTGAGGCTATGAGCGAGTTCGACAAAGAGCGCGAGAAGAAGCTGGCGAAGAAAGCGACTGTCCTGTTGGTAGCTGCTAAGGTGTGACAAACGTGACAGTTGACCTTAATCCTGTTCGCTGCACGGCTTTGCGCTGTCTCGTGTTCGGCGTTAGCCGATTCTGCCGCCCAGTTATTAAAGGCGTGCATTAAGAAGCTCTCTTTTATCGCCGCGTCCTTGCGGCGTTTTGGAGAGCTTCTTTGTGGCTTCCTGCCACACCACGCTCCCCCACAAGTACAGAGGGGAGCGCTTAAAGGGAGTCCAGAGGGAACTGTCTGGCGCAAGGGTACTTTTGATAGAAGGCTTGCCGCACTGTCAAAAGTACCTTTGCGTTACTTTCGCAGAAAGTAACAAAGGCGAGGTAGCTCCAAACACAAAATTTTTTGTTTTTTCACGGAGCGGGTGGACTTTATTGCTGCCTGCTCCGTAATCTGTTTGTGACTGTCACGGTGTCACGTGGGCGATACTTGTATGCGCGCGTCGTGCGCGCTTGGGGTATCGCCCTGCAATGCTTCCTGCATTGGAAGTGTGAGTTCCCGGCGGTTGCGGGTGTCGCGGCTGTTACGCGCCTGTCACGGGTATGTGTGACAGCGGAAAGCCTTTTGTGGGGCAGGATTGAGGGGCGCTGTCACGTTTGTCACGCTGTCGCACGGGGGTTATTTCTGGCATTGGGTTAATTGCTACCTGCACTACTGGTAAATTGCACAATAAATTACCTGAAAATTTGTAAGATTTGCGGCTAACAAAATGCCGCCTGAAAACGACTTATATATTGAGAGCCGTTTAAAAGCGGGGTGGTTATGTGCTTGCTGTTTATCTCTCGATGGTCGATACCGACGAAAAGCGCAGCTTGCTCGAAAAGGTGTATATCGAACAGCGGGACAGGATGTTCGCAGTGGCTATGCGCTATCTGCATAACAGAGCCGATGCCGAGGATGCTGTACACGAGGCTTTTCTTCGTATCGCGGGAGGAAAAACAAAATTTTTTGAGATCTCACCTAACAAAATAGTCGCCTACACAGATATTATTATCAGAAACATCTCCGTTGATATGTTGAAGAAGCGTAAAACGGAGACGGTTTACGATGATGATGTCGTCATTGCCGATGAACTAACGATAGAAGATGACTTCATTTCAAGAATATCGCGTGATGAGCTTGTCGGATTTATACTGTCGCTTCCGTCCGGACAGCGAGACGCTATGTATGCAAGGGCTGTTCTCGGTATGTCCGGCGCTGAAGGAGCGGAAATGCTTGGTATAAGCGAAACTGCGTTCAGACAGCGCGTATATTCTGCAAAACAATCTATCCGAACATTTCTGGACGAGGTGAGCAATAATGAGTGAGCAACTGTTGTATGAAGTATTGGCGGAAGCCTATAACAAAGAGTTTGCGGATTTCGATAATGCTCCGAGGCATAGGTTTTCCCATTCGCATAAAGTAAAGATGAGGCGGCTTTTTGCTGGCTATACTGCCGCGCCGACCACAAGACCGCGAATAAAGCTGAAATATGTGTGGATTGCGATAATACTTGCGTGTCTGCTTGTTATCACCGGCGGTGTCATAATGTTTTTTGCTGATGGCTTTAAGGGTATTGTACATACCGACCATATAAGATTGTATGTATCGGATGTCGAAGGTTCTCCGGAAACAATAGAAAAAAGCTATTTCCTATCAGTTTTACCGGAGGGTTTTACTTTGGAGCATTATACAACCGGATACTCTTTTAATACCTTTGTTTACAGAAATAATGAAGGAAAAGGGATATTTTTTACTCAATATGTGAAAAACGAATTTGATCCTTATGTAAATAATGTCGGTGTTGAATTTACTGAGACAACAGTTAATGGCTATAATGCAATATATGCAGAACACAGTAAAGATGGGTTTACCGACTCTATAATTTTCTGGGACGGTGGGGATTATGTTTTTAAATTGTCAGGGAGCGGTTCAAAAGAATATATCAAAGAACTTGCTGAAAAGAATGAAATGGCAGGGTTAAAAGGAACAGAATAAACTGTTTTAAATAATAGAGATTTAAAAATCTCAAATAACAGAAAGGATGTTTATTATGAAAAAAAGTTTTAAAATCCTCGCGGCAGCTCTCGCTGCTATCACTGCTATGTCCTGCACGAGTGCGACGGCGTTTGCGGACAAGCTCAAAACTGTTGACGGCATTACATATCGCTATTCAGACAGCGGCGAATTGAAAGGTACTTATACTGGCTGGAGAAATACCTCGAAAGGAAAGTTTTACTACAAAAATGGAGTAAAGCTGAAAAACAAGTGGCTCAAAATTAACGGTAAGCGCGCTTACTATTTACTCGAAAACGGTAGTGCTGCGAGAGGAACAATGGTCATCAACGGTAGAGTTTACAGCTTCACAGGTGGTGGAAATGATGCGGGAAAGCTCATAAGCTCCAATACGGATGAGCTTGATGTCACTATGAAAGCGAAAAAGGTGACAGCCTCGGGTCTGACGCTCCAGATAACTCTTGTTGGCGACAGATTTGAAAAGCAGAGTGAACGCGTTGTAATACCACACTCCTATCAACTTGCAAAGAAAACGGAAAGCGGTTGGGAGCTTCTTGATCCGATAAAAATAAAAGGTGACATCGACATCGACGATGAAGCAAAAGTTGGAACTTCCGAACGTGAAATCAAATTGGGCAAGAACGGACTTGATGCTGGAAAATATATGCTTGTTGCCGAAGTTGAGATATTTAATAAGAAAAAATGTACTTTGACGGATGTGAGAATGTGTCATGTGACATTTACCATTAAGTAAATAAAATCAATGAAATTAACTGTTATTATACAATAATAATAAATGCCCCCTACAAGCATTTATAATTGACAGGCGCACTGGCTTAGGCTCGTGCGCTTGTTGCGTTTTGAGGTTCTTTTGTGGCAATTATATTATAACATACGGCAATTCAGATTGCGGAGTCGATAAAAGAGGTCGGGTGAGAAGATGTCACACCTGTCACGCTGTCACACGTCACGCAGAGTGTATTTTTGTAAAGCCGTTGAAAAATACTTGTGCTTTGTAGTATAATAACATAAATACTTGATTTGTCGGAAAAGTCCCCTCGTCTGATGACGAGGAGACGGATTGGATAGGATAGGATTGATTGAGTTTACTCGAACGGTTTTAATATCTCCGCTGCGATCTGAGTACCGAGCCGGAAGCCGCGCTCGAAGTCCGCTTCGCATTCAAGCTGTGCTTGGATGTGTATTGCGTCCGTGTATACATCGAGAAGCTCCTTGCAGTCGGGATAAAGCTCAAGCAGCTTGTTCTCAATACTGCAAATGGTCTTGAGGTTCTCGTTGTAGCGCTTGGTAGCCGGTGGCGGCATTTCGCTTGGGTTGATCTCGCCGTAGTAAAGTTTATTCAGTATGTCGTTCATCTGTTAATCCTCCAAAAATATGTTGATGATATAACAGAAGCGCGCTTGGTTTGGGTCGTTATTTGGTCGTTGTTTTTACAAAAGTTTACGTCAAATGACCGCAAGCTACTGAATATGTGATGCCGTGAAACCGCATTATACCGCGATTTTCTTGAATGTGCTATAAAATGCGATAAGCGCAAAGGTCAATTCAAGTCCAGTAACAGGAGCCAAGACAGACAAATCCGAACCATAATGGCTCGGATTTGTTTGTTTTCTATTCGGGAAAGCCAAACTTTGGGGTAGTTATTCTGATTGACTCTAATTGAACAACTATACCAATTAATATCAAACTAAGGCTATAAACCGCATTTAACAGCGATTTATAGCCTCTTTTATTATTCTGTTACCAGCTCCCGTATCTCTACCCGTTTTACCTTTCCGGACACGATGAAGGAGAAAACAAGAACGCACAGGCTGACGAACGCGACAGCTCCGATAAAAGTGAATGCCGTATAATATGGCACGACCTTGCTCACACCGAACAGCGAGAATATCAGGTCAAGTACATTAACCGAGAACATCGAGCCTGCCGCGGCTCCGATTACGCCGCCTATCAGCGATACGATGAAGAACCGGACAGCGAACTGCACCCGCAGATTTCCGACAGTGAATCCTATCGCCTTGTATATGCCAATGTCGGTGCGCTCCTGCGTGAAAGCTTTTGTGCAGACCATTATCACCGTAACGAGCGCGAATACTCCTGAGAAAGCATATATCATTATCTGTATCGCAAGTACGGCAATATCGAAAACATCGTCCTCAAATCCGTTCGACTGCCAATCGTAGACCTCCGCCGCAAGAAGTTCGCTGTATTTTTCATTCAGATCATCGACAATTGTCTGAGCTTGTGATGTATCTTCAAGCGCCATACCGAAATAGGTAATATGCGTATCGGAGATCTTCCGCAGTCCGTCGTAGGACATAGCAAAGCACGTTCCGCTGTCTGTAGCGCTCTGGTAAATGCCGGTGATAAGGTACTGCGCGTCGCGTTTCCTCCCGCTGACTGTGACGGTATCTCCCATTTTCAGCCCGAGGTCTGCCGCCACCATTTCGGTTATTATCACCTCATTGTCATAGAGCGGCGGTCTGCCCTTCAGCATACCGGGAATGTATTCGGGATACATATAAATCTCACACATAAGATTTTCGCCGTTGAGCGAATAATAGCTCCAGCGGGAATAGTATTTCTTCCTGATTGCAGAATATTTTCCGATCTCCGTCTCTACCTCGCCTATACGGTCCATAAGATCAATGGTTCGGGCATTTACGGTGATATCAGGAATGACATACCCCATTGACTCCCTAGCGCTGCGGGATTTAACGGAGCTGCCGAGAATGTTGACCGTCACGGCAAAAAATGTCAGCAGCGCGGTGATAAAGATTATCCCTATATAGCGTCTTTTCTCGGAGGTGAAGCTTCGCAGCGCAATTGACGTTGTAAGCGCTTTCTTGGTGATCGGCGCGTTAAGTTTGCTTGCAAAATAAATTTCCTCGCGTCCGCCGGATATTGCGCGGACAGGAGAAATGTGCGTCACCTTTCGTGTCGCCGCAAATATCAGCACCGCCGACAAGGCTATAATTACCGCAATGAACAAAAGGCTCTGTGCGATCGGGAACGACTTGTCCGGTAGTATTCCCGTGATCGACATAAATATATTGCTCAGCAGCCGTTCAAGCGGTAGCGACAGTATAAACCCGACGACCGCGCCCGTAAGCTCCGCGAGTATGTAGCGTGCCGTGAACAGCAGTGTTATCCTCGCGGACGTGAAGCCCTGCGATTTGAGTATCCCAAGACTAACATAATCTATTTCCGTTTCGGTCAGGATACTGTGCGCGGTGACGACAAGAACTACCACGAACATTATTGCGGCAAATCCGAAAACAACTCCGCATATTATTTCGGTAAAAAGCCCGGTATATCTGACAGACTGCTGCAGCGTGATCGAGCCGTAGGCGTTATTTATTATCCCTGTTTCAAGGTTGAGTTCACGCTGGAATCGTGAATCGGTCATATCGCTGTCAGACTTATATATCCGCACAATATCAATGAATGGTAACTGATCCGGCTCTCTTACCCGCTCACATTCCGCATAAATTTCATCGTAGTCCTCGTCGCTGATAAACACCTGCTTCCAGCCTGTCATCATAGCGCCCATTGTCGGCTCCTGCACAAAGCCTTTGAGCGTGAATATATGTCGGGCATCAAGCAAAGGTATGCTTATTTCGTCGCCCACCTCGACCGACAGCTTTGACCGCAGACCGTAGGGAAAATATATCTCGCCCCTTTGCAGCTTCGTCACCTCGTCCGTGAACCCGTCGGCGTTCTCATTGAACAGCCGAAGTCCGCCGCGTACCTTCATCAGAAAATATGAGTTACTGTCTGAGGAAGTGGGCGCTTTTACAGAGCCGACGCTTTGTATCGACCCAAGCACCTCGGTGCGTTCAACAAGAGAGCTGTTTTTAACGGAGTCAAGGAGCTTGTCCGTCAAAAGCTCCCGCGCGATAATTACATTTGAGCTGCCCGTATCGCTGTATTCATCAGCCCTGTCACGCGCGTTACGGTAGTTTTGCAGGACTCCGGATATCGCCGAAGCAACGGTAACGATAAGCAGCGTGAGAACAGCAACGCTGATAAAAGAGCCTTTCTTGTGCTTGATATTAGCTTTTAGCAAGGTCAATAATTCCATACGCTCACCGCCTTTACCATTGCATTGACGAGAGCCAGGCGTTCACTTGCGTTTCACGGCTCTTTTCTTCGTCGGGGGCGTATGGCGGGAGCGGCAGCTCACCTATGATCTTACCGTCCTCAAGGTAGAGTATTCTGGAAGCGCGGAGTGCTGCCCTCAAATCGTGAGTGACCATTAAAATGCTCTGACCGCTCCGGTTAAGCTCGGTGAGCAGGTCGAGAACATCTGTGGTATTCCTTCGGTTGAGCGCGCCGGTCGGTTCGTCCGCAAACAGAAGCTTCGGCGAATTTATAACGGCTCTTGCGATAGCGCAGCGCTGCTGTTCACCGCCCGAGACTTGTGACGGAAGATGTGTTTTGATATGGGAAATGCTCATCTGTTCAAGCAGCTTTTCTGTGCGTTCTTTCACCTCCGCGGCAGTCTTCGCCTTGTTAAGATAACCTGATACCGCGACATTCTCAAATAGCGTGAGGTTGCTGACAAGGTGCATCTGCTGAAAGATAAAACCGAAGTCGGTATGGCGAAGTCCCGCGAGCTTGTTTTCGCTCATTTTTACAATATCCTCGCCGCCGTACATCACAGTTCCGGCAGTTGCTCTGTCCATACCGCTGAGCGCATACATAAGCGTGGATTTTCCCGAACCGGACGCGCCCATTATTACGGTAAAATCTCCCTCATACAGATCGAGGTCAACGTGGGATAAAATGTGAATTTGTCCGCCGTTATGGGCGAAGCTTTTACATAGTCCTTTTGCCGATAAAATAATGTTTTTCATTGGCTTACTCCTTTTATTGTGCTGCACCCATTATACAACAAAAGTTATTAAGGAGTCCTTAAGAACCCTGTATTTTTTCGTTTATTATAGGCAAACTGATGACCGCTTCCATACCGTCCGAATGATTATGCAGCATAACGCTCCCGTTCATTTGCTCGGCTATGTATTTCACAATGTACAGACCAAGCCCCGAACCCTGCTCATTCCCGCAGTTTCTTCCGCGATAGAATTTGTCGAAGATAAACGGCATATCCTCGTCCGGTATGCCCGCTCCGTGGTCACGAAAGTGTATCTCTGCATTGCCGTCAAGCTGCACTATCGAAACGTTAATGTCTGTTTTCGCATATTTCCGGGCATTGTTTATCAGGTTTTCGGTTATCTGCAAAAGCCTGTTCTTATCGGCTGAAACCGTTGCCGTAAAGTGCGGATCCTTGAATATTATATCATTATGCTCCGCCGCGATCTCAGTGACCGCGCTTTCAATAAATCCGCATAGCTCAAATTCCTCCGGCTGCATTCTCAGCTTGTCGAGGTCGGACAGCGAGTGCAGGAACAGATCGTTTGTCAGCTTCGATACCTCATCACATTTTCGCATTATTACAGACAGATATTTCTCACGTTTTTCGGACGTGCTGTCAAGGTTAGCCTCCAGCCCCTCAGCATACGCGCGGATAGATGCTATCGGAGTTTTGATGTCGTGGGAAAGTGTTGCGATTACGGTCTTATTATTCTCGATAGCTTCACGCTCGCAGGAACGCGCCTTTGTTATTTCACGCCGCATACTGTCAAACGCCCAAGTGAAGCTGCCGAAGTAATTGGAACGCTCATAGTGAAGGGGAATGTCAAAGTCTCCTTTTGCTATGCTTTCGGCGAATCTTTGCAGCTTGACGAACGGGCGAAGCATTGCAAAATAAGCATACCCGAATATCACGATAACGAACGCAAGCGAAATTGCTCCGATAATTATAATACGGTTATCAGCGGAACCTCCGGTTTCGGAATATTGCAGATCGTCTTGAAGTACCGTGAGTTTTTCTGCGGCAAGGTCGGTGTTTCCCGACAACATCAACTGCCTGATCTCGTTTATTGCGATCACCTGTTCGGTGCGTATATCTTCCGGTTTTGCGGTGGCTTCGGATAATGCAAAGTACGCCGTTACAGCGATTATAAGAGCCGCGAAAAAAGCTGTAATGCCTATGATTTTTGATTTCATTCCTGCACCTCCAGCATATACCCGACCTTGTAAATTGTCTTTATGTACTGCGGCTTTGCAGGGTCATTCTCTAATTTCTCCCGCAGCCAGCGTATATGTACCGTAAGCGTTGACGCCTCGACTGTCGAGAAAGCTCCCCATACTTCGGATAGCAGCTTTTCTTTCGGTATGGCGGTGTTTTTGTGCTCGCACAGGTAAGCGAGAAGATCGAATTCCCGCAGTGACAATGATACCTGTTTATTGTCCTTTGTAACAGACCGAGCGGTTATATTGACACTGACATTGCCAAAGCTTACGATCTTTTCTTCACTCGAAAATCCGTATGTCCTGCGTAAAAGTGCATTCACCCGTGACAGCAGTTCCTTCATTGAATACGGCTTCGGCAGATAATCGTCGCCGCCTATGTCGAAGCCTGTTATCCTGTCGGTCTCGCTTGTTCTTGCGCTTGCAAATATCACGGGGACTGTCGATACCCGCCGAAGCTCCCTGCATATCTCAAAACCCGTTGTGCCGGGAAGATTTATGTCAAGCAGTATCAGGTCAAAAGTGCTGTTTTCGAGCAGCCTGAATGCCTCATCGCTGTTCTCTGCACTTGTCACACCGAATCCGTAGCTTTCAAGCATATCCGTTATTATCATCGACAGGTCTGAATCATCGTCTATAATCAAAATGTTTCGTTTCATTGGTAAACCTCGCATTTTCAATTATAAAATGTTATCAGAATGAATTACTGCAGAGTAAGTATTGATGCTTACCCCGCAGCTTTACTTATAAAGGTATGTATTATCTGCGCTAACCCTTCCGGCGCGTCAACATTGACCTCGTGATTGGAGCCGACAACGACCTGTAAAGCCGCATTTTTTATTTTGGCTGCGATCTCCGTGGCAGCCTTTTTGTTCGCGCCGTCCTTTTCTCCGTGCAGTACCAGCGTCCGGCACTCTATCTTGTGTAGCAAGCCGCTGAAATCCAAATCCATCATTGACCTACACAGAGCTATATAGTCATTCTTTGCAAAGCCGATCTCCTTAAACATCGACTTCGGCATAAACCGGAAGATGATATTCTGAAACCGCAGCATACCTTTTGGCATTTTATACTGCGGCGCAATAAGTATAAGACTTTTGACCTTTTCGGGATTGTCAATAGCGTAGTTCAGCGCTAATACTGCGCCGAGTGACAGTCCATATAAAGCAACATCATCATTAAAGTCATTGCAGCAGGCGGCAAATGCCGAATATAGGCTCTGATAGGTCTTATCGGTATCACGGACGAGCGCCGACAGGTCGGGACAGACACAGTCCTCAATGCCGAGAGCGTTGATCGTTTTATCCCAGCTCGCAGGCGTTTGTCCTAAACCGTGAATAAATATGTGTTTCATAGGGTTCTCCGTTGATTTATCGTGAAATTAGTTGGTAGAAAGACTGTAAATCATGTCCCGTTCCGCAGTATCTGCAAATACTCCTCATAAGCGAAGGTTCGGTTTCGTGCCGTGTTCTCTGTCTGAATAACGATACCTGCGTCTATAAGCCTGTTTATTGCAGAAGATACGGTATTAAATGACAGGTCAAGCGCTTCTGAAGTTTTTCCTATGTCTATAATCGGATTCTTTTCAAGATAGCGGAATACAGACATTGTGTTTTTGGCAGCTCGTTTCATTTCTGATACTTTTTTCTCATTCTTCTCGTGGAGCGCTGTCAGCTTATCTATGGTTTGGATAGCATCTTGTGAACACTCATATATCGCAGTAAGAAAAAACTTTACCCATTGCTCGTAATTGCCCTTGCTTCTTACTTCTGTCATTCGGTCGTAGTATTCTATTCGGTTCTTTTTCAGAAAAAAATCCCTATTTGCATAGTGTTGGTTTAATGAGCTCTAAATCCTTTATTTGCGCTGGTTCTGTCTCTGAAACGCAGCAATTTTGGATTCTGAAAAACCAAATTCAGGATAATATCCACTTTTTCCAATCTGTCCGATGGTGGATTCAATACAAATGAATAGAGGTTCAGATATGCTTGAATTTGGCTTCTGTCAAAGCCGCTATGAGCATACAGAAATCGTTTGGTAAG
>JAGAWN010000005.1 GCA_017941355.1 Ruminiclostridium sp.
AAATGTCATTTGTCCCTGATGCTTACAGAAGTATTCTCTTGTTGTAGTGCGGTTTGCGCTTGCGATCACTGCGCGAGACTTCTCTCTGTCTATAACTCCGTCAAGAATATCGGGAAGAAGAATGTTCCGGTCCTCCGGCTGCGTAACATCGACTTTGCCGTAAGCGCCGTCATCGGTCCTCTCCCCTACCCAATACAGCCTTTGCCGCATTTGTGCGGAAACGAGCGCCGAGTTAATGCAGATCGGCTCAAATCCGAACGTGTCAGATATAGCCTTTTGGATCTCCGCAGACATAGAGCGGTTATTTTCGTAGATAAAGAACTGCGGCTGAACCTCACGCAAGGCTCTCACATACTGCATAAAAAGCTTCCAACCTATGCCCGAAGGTGCTGTTTCTCTGTTGTTTTTCTGCGCTACGCTCCAGTAAGTGCAGGGAGAGCCGCCGATCAGATAATCTATCTTTCCGCTGTACTGCTCAAAGTTTGCACGAAACACATCACCACACTCAAAAATTTCGGGAAAATTGTATTTTGCCGTCTTTATAGCGTATTTGTCCGTTTCATACGCTATGTAATGCTTGATCTTCATTCCTGCGCGGATCATAGCAAGCATACCGCAAGCCATTCCGTCAAACAGCGACAAGACAGTAACAGGTCTGTTCATAATAACACTTCCTTGATTGAATTTTTCCTTGCCGAAAAGAAAAAATCGGCTCCAAAATAATCAAAGCCGACGCAATCTCTTAAGCAACGCAACAAAAGGGTATAGTAATCCTTGGAACCGGATATAAAAATTTTTTAAACAGCCTTATCTGTATATAAGCAGATAGTAAACTACATTTACCAGTTTTTTCTTTTCTATAAGCCTGTTTTTGGTTTATATTAATGACTTAACATTTAAGGGACTACCCCTTGACAAAGAAAAAATATGATTTTCACATCGAGCCACTTGACAAACAGAAACAGTTGTGCTACAATGTACTCGTGTAAAAAGCATAGATATTTTTTCATTTGAGGGACTGCGGCTTGCAAGGGCGGTCTCTATTTTTTTGTTTCTCCGGCTGATATGCGGAGCAACAAAAATAACGACAGCATAGCGATTATCTGCATAAACACGTCGATTATCACGCATTTTAACAAGCTGCTTTGATATAAAATGAAGCTTGCACAGCTCCGAGATCACCTCGATTACGTCTGAACGCTTCATTCCGATAAGAGCTGATAAGTCATTGTAAGAGTTCCACATATAACCAATGGACGTATCAACGCACCGGCAGATGTAAAGATATACTCTCATCTGCTTTGGTGAGAGGAACCCGCCGAATACTCTGCGGTCAATCTGAAAATATCCTCCGCTTATTCCGGGCAGATTGAGCGTGTAGCAAGTAGTACCCGATTTGTTATCATCTTTCAGAATGCGTGCAGAACGCTCTATAAGCCCTTTTTCCAACAAAGAGGAAATTACCCTGCCGACAGTCTGAACACACTTTATAGCGCATTTTTGAGCTATTGTGGACTGCTTCACACAAATCCACCTTTTGCCGTTCTTTGATATAACGCTTGAATGAATAGTTGCAAGGTATGAAATTACCGACAGTTCAGCTGCCGAAAGATCATAATCAAGAAGTCTATTGCTTATCTTGACATAATTTAAAGCTCCCATATCATCTACGGGAGCTTTTTTGTGTCGCTGGTATCTCTTTTTCTTCGTTACAAATTCTTCCGGCTGTCCGACAAGGAGCTGCATAGCCGACGCAAATTCCATTTTTCTTACATTTACGCAATAGTCAATCGCATTTCTTCCGCGCAATCCCTGACTGTTCCAGTACCAAGTGTGCAGATCGTACTTAATAACAAAGCTGTCATGCTCGATACAATGATATTCATTGCCGACGCGCTTAAAAGAAAATCCTTCAATCGCTTGCAAGAACAATATCATATCTGTATTCTTTGCATTTTCTATTTGAGTTTGAGTGTAACGCATAGATTTTTATACTCCTGTTTATGATAAGTCTGTTTTCTTTTTCTTTTCAAGTTCTTCATGAATGAGCTTATCAATGTAGCTTCCGTTGACGATCATTTCATAGCTGTCGGATATTTTAAGATATTCTGTCTGCCGGGCTTGAGCTTTTGGTATTTTTTCTTTCAGAATTGCAAGTGCTTTCTGATTCTCTTTTAACTGTAACTTCAATTTTTCAATATCAGAAGCAGATGTAACTTTGTTTCTTGTAAGAATATCTTCTGCTGCCTTTAAGTTTTCTCTTGAAGTATAATCGAGCGGCTTATCTTTATTGGTATAATAAAAATCTCCGGCTCTGATAACTTCATTTATAGCAGAATTCAATCTTTTCAATCGTTCCGCATTGCTGTTCATATCATCAAGGCTGTTCTGTAACGACTCAATTTTTGAATTAAGGTCATTTATATTTCTTATGTCATCACGTTCGATCACAGATAAAGCGTTTACAAGTTCATTGATATGAAAATCATTTTCCATAGTATAACTTTTTTCTGTATTCAGCTTCTTCGGTTCTTTTTCAGCTTTATAGATCATTGAGATAACTGTTTTCGTGACTGTAACATAACTTTCAGCAAACGGATTATCGCAAGTTGATTGTAAATTATGTTTCAGATTAAAGCTCTGCTCAAAATATTTGCGCTGTGATATACGTTCCATTATTCTTTCTTTCGTATAATCATCACCGAGAGATTTGGTTCTGATCGAACGATCAGCTCCTTCGGGTCTTACAGAAATATGCTTTCCTTCACGGACAGTATATCCACGCTTGCGAAGCTCTGAATATAATTCCTCAATGCTGTCAACGGAATAAATAAGTCTATCAATAGTCAGCTTTAATCGCGGACGATATGAAAGGATTTTAGGTCTATATTTCTTTGAGACTTCTTTTGCATCTTTTACAGCATAATCGGGAACAAATATTCCGTGAGTATCTTCTATCACTGGAATATTGTTGTAACGCAAGTTATCAGAAATAAACATTGCTTTCTGATCGTCCGGTATCTCAATATACAAGAAACTTGCGGAAAGTTTTTTCGATAATTCTCTGACTTCCTGCTCTCTTTTTGATAACTCAACTTTGATAAGTTCGTTCTCATTTCTCATCAGATCTATATCATCTTCCGTGAAGTCTGATGATTTTTTATCGGTATTTTTCTTTGTAAGCTCCGCAGAACGTTTCTGCAATTTTTTAAGTCTTTCTTTTTCTTCCTTGTATTCATCAACGCCAACATGGGTATGAAAGTCAAATTTGTTTTCTATTTCGATATTGTATTTTTTTGCGAGGTTTTCCATAACTTCGCGTTCTTTATCGCTCCATATAATTCTTTCAGTCTGTCCTGCTCTTGACATTGATTTAATTCCCTGCTGTTCAAGAGCTTTTGAAAATGAAACGCGAGTAGATAAACCGCGAGTCTGATTTTTTGCGATAGGAATAAAATCAATATGTAAGTGCGGAGTGCATTCATCCAAGTGCATTACCGCATTAAATACAATCAAGTTAGGATTTCTTTTTTGAAACTCATTCATATATTCTTCCAACATTTGCTGTGCTATTTTTCCGTTATCACTTCCAACAGCACAGTTTTCCATATCGCCAAACTGCACAACGACTTCATAGAAAGATTTTTCTTGTTTACTATTTTTTATATGCTCATAATAGTTTTCAATCTTATCTCTTGTTTTAGTTTTTTTGGCATTGTATTCCTGCAAAGCTTGTCCGAATATTTCATCATATTTCTTTTCTATATCTTCCTTTACGAAAAAAATATTGTTCTCGATTCGAGAGCGATCAACATTTTTTGCAACAAAGTCTCTGTTGTTATGTGATATTTTTTCTGTTTCGTTATATCCCTCACATCGAAAACTTCTGCTCAGTTTTATTTTTCCCATTTTTCAAATCTCCGCTTCTTTTCTTTTTAGGACTATCCCTACCATTTTCACCTTTTTTCTTTTCGGTTTTGCGGCAAAATACGGGTATAGGACGGTAGGGTGTGATAGTCCTATACCCAATAGTACTTTCACACTGTATATTCCGTGAATATATAGTGTGAAAGTACATCGGGTTAGGGGATTTTGGAATCCCCTAAGACCCCATTTTCTGCAAATCTGAAAATAAAAATCAGAATAAATTCTGAAAAAATTAGGGAAATCCCTAAAACCCTTAATGAAAAAAGTTATCGCTTAAAGCGTTTCGGCGGATTATTTTTATCGTCAGCATTTGATACTTTATCAGTAATTTTTTTCGCATCTTCCGCAAGTTCCATCACGCTTTTTTCTTTTCCGCTCTGAAAACTTTTTTCTTCGGAAAGTTCAATTACGCCTTTTTTCTTTTTCAGCAATTCATTCCAATCTTTCGTTCCTGTTTCTTCTAATGCTTTATGGCAGGAACTAAAATTATGCTCTGATGTGAATTTATGTCCGGCTTCATCATTGTCAACACATGAATATATTTTCATTCCCGCTTTCTGAAACTCTTCCAGTGCAGTAGCTTTGAGTCCGCCCATAGAAACGAGAAGCGAATTCTGAATTTTTTCTTGATTGGCAAGTTCTTTGAAGCTCATCATATCTATCGCGCTTTCAAAAACATAAACTTTGTTCGGTTCGCCTATTTTAAAGCTTACGACATTATCGCCGTCACCGACAATTCCCTTGTAGCGCTTAAATGTATTTGTGCCGTGAACTTCTGCTCCGACAATATTTCCGGTTTCATCGCGGCGAACAAATACCGCATTTCCTTTTTTGTCTTGATAAAGAGTACCGCGCTTTATCATTTCATCAACAACAGATTTGTCAATCCGACGAGTATTACAGAAATAGGCATATATATTTCTAAAAGTATTATTTCTTTCGGGAAGTCCGATCACAGCTGATTTGATTTTATCAATTGCAGAATGGACACTATTTCTGTCAAACGGGATTCGTTGATTGATATTATCTTCCTGCCGTTTCATAAAAAGATTAATCGTTTGTTCTCTCGGATCAAGAACAAAGTCAAGAGATATCGCTTTTTCCGTCTGCTCTATTTCAGCAAATTCAGCTTCCGATATTCTTTCACCAAGATTTGAAAGTTCTACAAAAGGCTTTTCAGATTTGAGAGCATTAAGCACGTTATCAATATTATCTTTGTCGGTTTTATAATGACGTATCTCATCATTTTGCGCTATTGAATAAATAACTGTTGCAGGAGCTTCTGAAGAATGTACAGGGATATGTTGATTTGAAACAGGCGCTTTCTTTGAAATCATAAAATCTTTATTGGTAAGTTCTTTTACTGCTGTTTTAAAATCCATTCCAAGAACTTCTGTAAGGCAATTCACAGGATTGGAAGAACCTCTGTTTTGGGAAAACTGATACCAACTATTCTTTTCGGTGTTTATTCTCAGACCGCCAAAACCTTTAACATGAAGTTCGTTTTTTGTTTCCATTTTACAATCATATCCGTGAGTAAGAAAATAATTTGCCAAATCAGCAGAACGAGCCGTTTTTATCAAATCTTCATTGAAGTCTTTTATGGAATCGTTATTTTTTTCAGATTTCGGGCTGTATGTCTGCGCGATTTCTGTTTGAAGCTCCTTGCTGTCTGCCACAACTTTATTTCTTCCTGTTTCTTTGGCTTCATACAATCTTGTATCAGCGGCTTTAAGCGGATTGTTTTCAAAGAACTCAAAAATATTGCTCTGATTAAGATCATGAACATTGTCAAGCTTGATTTTCTCAACGCCCATGCTCATTGTGACATTTATTGTCTGTCCATTTCCGATATTACAAGGACTGCTTGCAATTTTTTCTCGTAACCTTTCAGCCAATCCATAGGCTTCGGAAGTATTTGCATTATTCATAATGACAACCATTTCCTCGCCGCCCCACCGGAATACGCTGTCTCCCTCTCTCATATTTTCGGAAATTACTTTTGCAACGTGCTGTAAAACTCTGTCTCCGGCATCGTGACCGTATGTATCATTTACACTTTTAAAGTGGTCGATGTCGCACATAATGACTGCGGTATCTTTTCCGCTTTTCAGCTGCGGCAGGACTGTTGATTTTAAATAATCCTGCGCTCCCTGCCGATTTGAAAGATGTGTAAGTTTGTCGGTTACAGCGGCTTGCTTCAACGCTTTGTTTTCCATTCCCATACGAAAAGCAGATCCGATCTCACCGCTTTTCAAATCGAATTTCTTGATATCGTCTTCTGTAAATCCTGTAACTTTATTCTTGCATACAACAACCCCTATTATGTCGCCGCTTTTAGCTTCCAACGGAATTACCGCTACGTTTTTTACAGGGGGATCATCATTCTCGCTGCCCCCTATCCGGCGCGATCCGCTGTAGTTGTTATCAACAAATGTTTCTTTATTCAGCAATGCTGCCCCTATAGCTGTCTGATCTTCAATTTCTGTATAGACCCTTTCGCCGTTCTCTGATACCGTAAAGAGTTTATCTTCAATCGCATCGTAGCTGTAAACCTCACATTCAGCCGCATCCAATTCAGATTTGCCCATATCGGACATTATCCCTAATGTTTCCTCAATGCTTTTGGAGTTATAGATCTGATTGAGGTGTTCATTGAATATATCCTGCTTTTTGCTTACAGCGTCAAGCTGCTTTTGTAAACTTCCAACCTGTTCCACAAGCTGTTTTATCAGCTCGCTCGACTTCATAAGCTCCGCTATCTGTTCGGGAGTGAAATTATTGTTATTTTCTGCCATTTTGTTTTCCTCCTGCGTATTTTTTTCGGAAAATCGCTCCGGATACTTGACATTTTCCAAAGTGTATGCTATACTATTATCAAAGCTGATAAACGCTTCCTCCTTGGGCAACGATAGCCCTATGGACTGAAGTAGTTTACCAGCTTTATCTTTATTTGCCGCAATTAAATTTCCGTTTTTTATATTACTTGCTATAAAATAATCAAAATTGTCGTGACCATAAAAAGTTTTTATTTCATTGGCTTCAACTCTCCCACTTGAGCTATTCAAGTGAATTGCAGCGATTATTCCACGACCTTTGTTATCTTTAATGCCTGTTATTGCTACTATTGCATTTTCAACATTTCCTTTGATAATCATTGTTGGATTTCTTAATTGATTTCCTAATTGTTGAATTTGAAACTCTGTCAATCCGTGACCACTGTCATTAAGCCGTCTGCCGTCAGCATCTCTTAATTCCGGCATTTTCAATTTAGTTATTACTTTTTTTGTAATAATCAATTCCAAATTTCCGTCAGCTCCTCCGAGAGTAAGAGCATTGGGAGTTTTACCGACAACAAGCGGCTTGCTTGCAATACGCTTGTCGCCGTTCAACAGCTTATGTAGATTATCCTCAAACGCCTTTTGCTCTGCTTGATTTTGGTTGACCTTTGCTATCTGCTCATCTGTCATAGTTTAATTAGCCTTTCCTTTAATATTTCAAGCTTGACATTTTTCAAAGAGTATGCTATACTATTATCAAAGCTGATAAATGTGTTCTCCTTGGGATACGATTTCCCTATGGAATGAAGCAATTGTCAGCTTTTTTAATAGTTAAAGCCCCGCATTTCTGCGGGGCATTTCTGTTATCTGCGCGGCTTGTTCCTATGTTCTTCAATTTCGGGTGCTTTTTCTTCGCTATCTAAGTCCTCGTCATCGGCGGCAATAACATCGTCCGGCTTGTCAACATTCAATTCAAGATTGAGTTGTTCAAGGCGCGCGGACTTCTCTGCAAGCTCTGCCGCCCTTGCGAAAGGTGTTTTGTCAGCATTCCGGGCTTCTTCGAGATTGTTTCTCGTTTCCGTAAGCCGAGCTTCCGTCTGCTCTATACGCTTCTCTATTGCAGTTTTAAAAACATTCTCGATACGCTGTACATTTCCCGTATCAGAAGCTAATTCAGCGTCCGAGGAGAAGTATTTTTGTCCGGTCTCGCTCTGCAGGAAGAAGCGCGGGGCAGGATCCACATATTTCAGCTTTTCTATGCCGATTTTAAACCCGCCATACGAGCCTATCATTTGTGTTTCACCGTCTATGAACGCTTTTTGAACTATCGGACGCAATGCGGCTCCCGTTTTTACCCTCTCATCGAATTTCACACCGTTTATGACCATTCCCGCAAACTCATCTTTCGGCATTTTAGCCGCATTAGCTTGTTTCTGAGCAAGATCTGCTTTGGTGATTTTCAGCAATTCTTCATCAACCGAGATGTTCATCTCATATTTCGGAATCATATCCTGCAACTTATAAAGATTGTTGTAATGCTCGGCTTCAAGCATTTTGAGCTTTGCAACATCGCCGTCAAGCTCGATCTTCTCTTTTATGCGCGGATCTCCCGAAGCTATTGCTTGCATCTCCGAGTAATTCAGCACCATTTCATCAACGTCCGAACACGTTCTTGCGGGAGTTTTACCTGTCATCGTCTGAGAAATAAAGCGCTGTTTTGCAGTTATGATAGACAGCATATATGCGTCAAACGTACCTTCGGTAACATAATGATATATTCCGACTTCCTCAAACTGATTACCGCGACGGAGAATTCTTCCGTTCTGCTGTTCAAGATCAGACGGCTTCCACGGAATATCCAAATGATGAAGTGCCGCAAGACGGTCTTGAATATTCGCTCCGGTACCCATTTTTTGAGTTGAAGCAATTACAAGACGCTTTGTTCCGCTGCGGAGCTGGGAGTACATTTCGTTTCTTTCTGTCTGATTCTTTGCGTCTCCCGCAAAGCATATCTCGCTTTCAGGCATTCCGCGCTTTATAAGCTCCTGCTTGATATTATCATATACGCTCCACTTCCCCGCTTCCTCATCAGCATGAACCGCAATATCGCAGAAAACAACTTGAACGCCCTTCTGCTCTGATGTTTCATTGTATATACGCATGATATTGTCAATGCACAGGTTTACCTTGCTGTCGGGACGATCATCGGCTTCGGGATTGATAGCTCTGCTGTCAAGTCCGAGAAGCCTTGCTTCATGCGTCACGCGAAGCATATTATCTTCCGACGGATCAACAGACCCATTATGTATGCGTTCGGACCGAGCCGCCAATTGCTGAATATACGCTTGCTGAAACTCATCGGGCTTTGCTACTATAGTCTGCGGCTTACCGCCTATCATTTTCGGCGTAGGCAGATCAAGCATATCAGCAGTCTTTATATCGGCAAATTCTCGATACTGCTGCATAAGTTCGGGCAGATTGTTGAACTTCGCAAACCGCTTTTTCGTTCTGAATCCGTCTCCGGCGGGCTTCATTTCCAATTGAGAAACGACCTCGCCAAAGTTGCTTGCCCAATCATCGAATGTCTGTAATCCCGACTTTTGGAGCAGATCGGGACGAAGATACTTTTGCATAGTGTAGAATTCGACCATGCTGTTGCTAACAGGAGTCCCCGTTGCGAAAAGCAAGCCTTTGTATCCCGTCATTTCATTGATATACTGCGTCTTCATCAATATATCCTCTGATTTTTGTGCGGGACTGCACTGAACGCCCGAAACATTGTGCATTTTGGTCACTACCAAGCCGTTTTTATAGTTATGGGCTTCATCAACGACCAAATAATCAAATCCGAGCTGCTCAAAGTTCAGTGCGGTATCTTTGGTTTTGCCGCCTTCCATAAGCTTCTGTATCTTCTTTTGTATCTGCTTTCTCTGTCGTTCAAGGTCTTTTACGGTCATATTGTCCCTGTTTGACTTCGCTTCATTGATACCGGCAACGATCTCATCGACCTCTCTTTGCAGGAATGACATTCGGTATTCCAAAGACATCGGTATCTTTTCAAACTGCTCATAGGACATTATAACAGCATCATAGTTTCCGGTTACACAGCGCCCGATAAACTTATTTCGGTTATCTTTGGTAAAATCCTTTTCTGTCGCCGTAAGAATGTGAGCGTTCGGATAAAGACGCTGCCATTCGAGCGCAGTCTGCCCGACAAGGTGCTTCGGAACTACCATACAAGCCTTGTTTATCAATCCAAGCCGCTTCTTTTCCATTGTAGCCGCCACCATTTCAAACGATTTTCCTGCGCCCACAACGTGCGCCAACAGCGTATTGCCGCCGAGTTTCGCTCTCATTACTGCATCTTTCTGATGTGGCTTCAACTCAATGTCAGGCGACATTCCAGGGAAACTTTGCTTTGAGCCGTCATATTCCCTGCCCCGGATGGAATTGAATAGCACATTGTAACGCTCGACATATTTCTCACGCCTTTCGGGAGTTGCAAATATCCACTTTTGAAAAGCGTCTTTCATCTGTCTTGCTTTCTCCTGCGCTAACTCTGTCTCCTTCTGATTGATAACATAGCGTTCCTCGCCGTTGACCATTTTCAGATCTTTCACTACAACATCACGTTTATTCAGCAGATTTTCAAATATTTTAAGGCTGTTTATCCGAGATGTTCCGGCTACAGATGTTACACCGACATTACCGTTGAACGAGTTCTTGTTCTGCATCTTGTATTCGCCGTTTATCGTTCGTCTTAATGGTGCATACCTTGAAATTAAGTCCGACATCAGTTTTGAATGTTCGGCTATGAATTGCTCATAATCTCTTACATCGACCCAGTTGACACCAATTTCAGCTTTTATATCTCCGGCTTCTATGCGTTCGGGCAACACCCCGTTCAAGGCTTCAATGTTTTTGTTTATTTTCTGCAGTATCTCCGGATTGTCAATAAATTTTGCTTTTGCAAATTCCGCTTCATTGAGCTTGTCACGGATATTTCCCGAAAGATATTCCGCGGCGTCCTCATAGGCATTATCCATATTCCCGATCTCAGCTTTCATCGGGTCAAGATATATCAGCTCAGCCTGTTCGAGTTGACTTGTAACATCTGCTTTGCTCATACCCGTCAGATTTGACATATACTCTATATCAACTCGTCCTTTAAGATCTAAACTTATCTGTAATGCTTCTTCGGGACTATCTGCGCGGCTTACCTCAATTTCCGGCTTTATTGTCCTTTTGAAAAAGATTTCAGCTTTTGTGACCTCTTTTGTTTCGGGATTTATGTTTTCAAGAGATTTAAGCAGATTATAATAATCATCTTCTGCAAACACTTTGGAATTGCTTTTATCCGATATTGTACCGTATTTTCTTACGAAACGGTCATATACGGTATTCAGCTCCCTCTGCCTTGCTTCCAGTTCCGCATCCGAACAGCCGTTTGTTTGAGCTGTGATCAAGTCACGGAGCGTTTCCCGCACATTTATAAGTCCTTGAACACGTTCTGTCTGTTGCGGAGTCAATTCTATTCTTCTTAAATTATCGTTTTCACGGTAGAAGATCTCATCATTAATAGATGTAAATGTGAAATTGCGAACGTCCGAAGGGGCAGGAATAACTCCGTTGTCTGCATTTTGCTTCTCCGTTCTCCTCTGAACAGCAAACTGCGCTTTTAAATTTGAAACCGCCTTTTCAAGCTGCTCTTTTAAATCTGCTCCGGGTAATGGAGAACAAGTTTCTTCCGGTCCGAAGCGTCCTGATTTCATCTCCATTTTTCCGAGTATCATTTCGGGGTGATCCACAAAATATTGATTTATCGTAATACCTTCAGCATTTTCGGCAGTATATACCCAATCCGGCTTTTCGACAAGGGTCTTATGACTGTTTTTCTGTAGGAAGATAATATCCGATGTGACCTCTGTGCCGACCTCATTAAAAGCACTATTCGGCAAGCGAATTGCACCTATAAGGTCAGCCTTTCCCGCAAGATACTCTCTGAACGCAGGAGACTTCTTGTCAAGTGTGCCTTTGGACGTTACAAATGCCACTATACCGCCGTCTGCTACCTTATCCAGTGATTTAGCAAAGAAATAATCGTGAATAAGGAAGTTGTGCTTGTTGTATTCAGGATCGTGCAGACTGTAGTTATCAAAAGGGATATTTCCAATAGCAACATCAAATGTATCGTTTTCGATCTTTTTCTGTTCAAATCCTGTAATGGATATATCCGCATTGGGATATAGCTGTTTGGCTATTCTTCCGCTTATGCTGTCAAGCTCTACACCTGTCAGTTTGGATTTATCTCTGATGCTGTCGGGCATTTTTCCATAGAAATTACCTGTTCCCATGGACGGATCAAGTATCTTGCCGCCATTGAAGCCGAAATTCTCCAAAGCTTTGTACATGGTATCAATAACGACCGGAGGTGTGTAGAAACTTGTCAGCACTGATGAACGAGCCGCTTCATATTCTTCGGGAGTAAGCAGACTTTTGAGACGGGTGTACTCATCGCTCCACGCTGAATTGTTTCCTTCAAAAGCGAGTCTGATACCTCCCCAACCCGCATACTTTGACAATATTGCCTGTTCTTCGGGAGTTGCTGAACGGTTTTCGCTTTCGATTTTCTTCAATGTCAGTATTGCGGCGAAATTGTTCTCAAACCGTGCTTTCATTCCTGTCTCGTATGCAAAACTTTCGGGAATATGGTAATCTGTTGATTTGCTTTCTTCCGCTGCGGCTAAACTCTCAAAATTCTGCTGTTCATAGTTTGATGACGGATTTTGTTCTTTTGCGGCGGCTCTCTCTATTTCTTCAACATCTCTCATCACCTGTTGAATAAACGGCGACTGATCCGGCGGTGTTTCTTCCAATGATTTACGGATTTTTCCCGTATCAATATCACTGAAATCATCTTCTTCATTTCTGCTATGCTCATCTTGAGCAACACCAAGAGCTTGTATATCAAGCTGTCTCTGTTGTTCCAAGCGGTCAGCAGTATTGTTCTGCTGAATTTGTCTGAAATAATTAATAACGCCGCCGTATCCGTCACCTATATCCTGTCGTTCGGTTATAGAAGCTCCATTAGGAAGATTGACCGTGAATTTGACTTTATCATAGCCTTTGAAACGTGAAAACTCGTCCTGCACATCGCTTTCGTACCATGCACTTCTTGAACCGTACTTTTCTACAGCTTTTGCTTCTCCGGCGACTCTCTCATTGTCAGCTTCGGACATTATCCGGTCAAATTCATAAACAGAATATGTTTTGCCGTCCTCAAAAGCATTGCTTTCGCTCCACTCACAAGTGATTGTGATGTTTTCGTCAGCCGAAAAAGAAGAATTTGTGCTATATGTAGCACGACTATTTTTGTCCAAAGTTTTGTTCGTGAACCCTATATCTTTTGACGGTTTATTTCTTTTGTTTAAATAAAAATCTTTATCAAAACTCTTGACAATTGCAAATAAATCTGATATACTTATATGTGAGCCGTTGAGAACCGAATGGTCTAGCGATTTATTCGTGAACCCTATGTTCTTCAGCGGCTCTGTTTTTATTTCTCTTATGTTATATAATCTCTTTTGTGTATCATGATTTATCCCATATTCTTCTACTGAAAGTTTTGCTAAATGTGGCTCATTATTTATAACACACGGGCAATATAATTTATGCATGAATGCAGTTGTAAAAGCCTTTGTGTTATTATTTTTCTCAGATAACACAGTATCCAGCAATATGCTGTTTTCAATCAACTCGTCTAAATGATACAGCAAATCAAAAGTGGAGTCGTTGTGAGAATTTGCATATCGAACAGAATCCTCCAATCCTCTGCGACTTACCTGTATTTCCCAATTTGTATCCGTATTTGTAAATACTCCTCTTTCGATAGTCTGATTTTTTATGTCATTACGAACTCCTTTGAAGTCTTTATTATGAGCCTCAATACGGATAATATTAACCTGCGCTTGTTCATTTTCCCGCCAATCCCCGTTCTGCGCTCTGTAATATGGTGATTTCACCCATAAGTCTTTAGTAAGACGCTCATTCCATTTTTGAGTTATTTCTATTTCCTCATCGGTGAAATTTAGAATGCTCTTTCTCGGCTCAAGCGTTCTTAACAGATTAATGTCAGCTTCGTTAACAGATGTGTCTATGATATTTGTGCTATATGTAGCACGATTTATGTTTCTCTCGTTATCATCAAGCGAAACAAGTTCATCAAATTCAAGATTTCCGAGCGCTGCATTCATTTCTTCAAGATCGTTGAACAAGTCTTCGCGAACGATTTTGCCGTCGTATTCCGTTACTATTCGGAAACTTTCAAGGTCTGCATAAACTTCAATTTCCAATTCGGTCTGTTCGTCCGTTGTATAAGCAAGTCCTACCCTGTCCATATTGGAAAAGTTTGCGGGTTCTCCAAACTCTTTGTCGCAATACTCATTTATAAGGCGCATCGCTTTATCCATTGCGTCCTCTTTTATCACCTGTTCTTTCTCAAGAAGAAATTCGGGCATTTCGGGAAAACCGAAGCGGTCAACATAATATGCGGTTTGATTTGTTTCGTTGCCCACTACAATCACATCGCTCATCGACAATGAATGCCCGTTGTAATTATCGGGAAGCTGAAATCCGTTTAGGTTATTCCAAATTTCAGCAAGACGTTCTTCAGCCGATGTGCCTTTCAGATCGTCCCACTTTCCCTCATATACAAGGTCATAATCATCTATTGTCAGATGATCGTCTTTGTTGGACTCGAAGCTCTCAAATCGGTTATAATGATACTTGTCGCCCTCTTTAAGCTGATATATACGAAAAAAAGCAGGACTTTGTTCCTGCTCGATTGTGCTATATGTAGCACTTTTTTCTTTTTCCGCAAGGTATTTTTCCGCTTTAGGAAGATAACTGCCGAGCGTTCCGGTCTCCTCTGCTCTTATAGGGTTTATATCAACAGAAATGCCACCAATAGAGAACGGCTGCCCATGAAGTATGTTGAACAAGGCGTCCTCTTTAAGTTCAGAATTTACCTCGATAACAACATCTATATCCGAGCTTTCGTTTTCAATTCCTCGGCTGCGTGAGCCTGTCACAGCGATGTTGACAATGTTTGCTTCGATATTGTTTTCTTTGAGTACGCTTTCGGCATATTCTTTAACCGCTTTCTCAACATCTTCAGCACTGTTACCGTCAATACTATGAAACCGCTCTTTTGTTTCTTCCTTAAATGCGGAAATTTGTATCTCCTCGTATTCTTTCCGAAAATAGTTCAGATAACTGTCAAAAAGCTCCTTATACGGTACATCTTTGGAATAACCTTCAAAATATCCGTAAGATAAATGCAAATGGTTTTCTCTGATTCGTTGGCTTACAGCTATGTCAGAATTGTCGTCCTTGCGAACATAGGCACGTTCGCCCCTGCCGTAAAGCGCTAAAGCAAATTCCTTTGAAACATCTTCGCCGCTGCGCATCCGGCGAATAAGCTCATACAGCTTTGTTTCTGTCAATCCATTTCCGTAAACTGCTTTATCGGACGGTTGGTGCTTGTCTATATACTCCTCATCAAAGAACCGATAGCCTAAACTTTCTATTTCATCCCATGCAAGTGTGGACTTTGCAAGAACAGGGACTATATCAAGGTTATAAAGGTAGCTGACGTTGCTTCGATGTTTATTAAGAAGCTGTAACGTATCATCCCCATATATTAAAGAAATATAGTGATTCATTTCTTCTTCATTTGGAAATTCTTTGATCTCCGGCGAATTATCATCTTCCCATTCGCGTATAGCCATTGATCTATAATCGAAGTCAACATCTGTACTACCGATTTCAAGTCTAACAGTAACAGGGACTCCTTGCGAAGTCCCTGTATCATTCGTTATTCTCTTACTTGCAGTACGATCTCCCGCATTATCTCTGACGAGTTTTCCATCTGCATTGTCTTGTAATACTTTGCTTTCTCCCAAAAGTTCGTCGGAACCGGATATTTTTTCTGATACTCTTCCTCCAGTGCTATCAGCCTTTCCTGCGCTTCTTTCTCTATCAGCCGAGGAATTATCGTCCAACGAAGATTGAGCTGAAGCTCCAGTATCTTCTCCGGGTGCTGTTCCTGCATAAACTCCTGCCACCGCTGCCCGTAAATTCCTATCGGTTCCTTCATCAGCTCGATGTACTCCTTGTTCTCCGTCACGGGGAGATCGGGATTGTAAGTCCATGTCTCCGTATCCAGTCTGTACGTTATTCCGAGCTTCTCGTCCGTCTGCGTTTCGGGAAAGTACTTGTTCGCTGTTTCGCAGAAGTACATTGTCATTCCGTTCTCTGTTTTGGTTGCGATCTCTTTCATTTCTATCACTCCTTTGGTTTTGGATCTCGTTCATCTTACGCTCAAATGTAAGCAGAACTGATTTTGCAGACATTTGAACGTATGACATAAGTTTAAGAAAATCGGACTTTGTTTTACACATATCAACGGCAGATAAATCAGCTTCTATTTCCTTATTGCCGCGATATTTATATTCACTTTCAGTTGTACAACGAGAGACAACTATCGACTTTGCCATGCTCAGCAAGGACTTCCGGAATGCGTCGCGATTTTCCGGAGTAATACCGAGAGCTGCTGCCGCATCGCCCTCTCGTTCCTGTACATATTTGAATGTGAGCTTATCTATGCAGTCGGACAGATTCTTGACAGTATCGGGAATTTCTGAATTTATTCCCTGCACGAGAGCGTCAGATACATCGCGGTTAAACCGCCATAAAGCAGGAGTACGATCACCGATTGTTTGCGAAATATCAAAATAACAGATCATTTTTCCGCTTGCGTCTATTACCGTCTTACTTCTTTGTCCGGCTTCCACCTGCCTTCCGATAGCTCTCCATCCGTCATATGTGGAAATCATTGTTGCATCGTCTTTTTGAGCAAATATCTGCATTGCCCCACTTGCGGACAGCTTATAAATATTGGACGAGAAATGAAGGAATTTCTGTAATTCATTTCTATCCGAATATAATCTGTCAGAAATCTGTTGCGCAATTTGCAGAGCTTCTGTTTTTCTGCTATTGTTCATTACCATCCTCCTATATATTAGCACATTAAACCGCTAAAGTCAATACTTTTTTAGAAAAAATGTAAAAAAAATAGGCTCCATTACATATTTCTGAAATGTAACGGAGCCACCCTTTCACTGCTCTAAAAATATAGTTAATTCTATCGGTATTGCATATCCGTCATTTATATTGCTGTTGCGTGTCCATTTGTCGCCAAGGATATATGTCACTCCATCGACCTTCAATCCGTCAAATGGAACTCTGATGATCTGCGTTCCAAAAACTGTTGCAGTTTCGTTGCTTTCAGACGCTTGCCCAATATTGGGATACTTGTTCGTGTTATCTACGATCACAAAGGAAACCGTGTGAACCATAAGACTTTCTCCGTCATATCCAACAATGCTTCCGGTTACATTTCCGTTCATCACAGAATTGGATATATAGCATCTTGTTATATATGGACTGTTTGCGCCACCGGCAGAACACATTATGCCGCCTATATTCTGAGCATTATTCAGAACAATGTCGCGTACTGCCGTATCGGATACGCTACAGCCTATATACTGGAAAGTATGATTTTTTCGTTCTATCGGGAAGCCCGATCCGTCAGCCACAACACCACCAAGATTTATGATGTTATAAACTCCGTCCTTCACACATCCCTCTGCACTATATCCGGTTATTGCACAACCCGATATTTCGGCTGCTCCTCCGGCAATACCTCCCATATACTCGATTGTTGCACCTTCACGGGCGTACATATAACAATTTGTGCTATATGTATCACGAATATATCCTCCATATCCTATAATTGATCCGACATATTTTATATCAGAACGGACTTCAAAATTGCTTCCTATCACTGCACATTTTTCGATAATTGAGTTTCCGCTTGCAACAGTGTTTGCGTCTTTTCCAAAAGTAGTAGTAACAACTTTGTTAGCTATTGCTCCAATACACTCACTTTCGCGATCGACGGTTATAGCCGCATTAGATATAACAAGTTTTCTGATTCGGCTGCTTACAAGCTCATCGAACAAACCGCCTTTGCTATGCAAATTGGAAATCACAAAACCTCCGCCATTGTAGATAAAATTGCTGTAACTGCTATTATCTACAGATTCATTGGGTATCTTAACAGGAATGCTTGTATGAAGATAACTGTCGGGCATTTGAATATCCGAGATTTGTTCGTAATATCCCTGCACTCCTTTTTCAGACATGAGCTTGATATGCTCCCAAGAGTTTATAAGGTAAGGATACTCTTTTGTGCCGTTCCCACCGTAGTAAATATTGCGCACACGATATACTGTTGTCGGCTTTGTAAATTCAGCAATGGTTCCGCCGTAATATTCGAGCATTCCGTTTTGTCTGCTGCTCCAACCGTAAGTATATCCGCTTTTATGAGTTTTTTCGTTATCCACTTCGGGAAGAAGTACCGTTGCTATTCCGTTCATATTCAAAGGCACTTTAATAATTGCGTTAGGCTTGTTTAAATAAGACATATCAATGGTAATATCGATGTATGTTGCTTCTTCCCACACAGCATACAAAGTTGTATCGCCGCGGACGGTCATGTGCTGAATTATGTCACCGTAACCGTCATATAGTGTCCAACCTGACACAATGTATCCATCTTTGACGATTCCGAAATCATCACGGCAGTTAAGCTCCTCTCCGATAGTATAAGTGAATGACGACTCCTGCCCGTCAGCCATAAGCGTGATTTTAGCTTGAGCTTCTTCTGCCCACACAGCATATAAGGTTATATCTTTGTTCGGCATAAATAAGGTTTTTACTGCGCTACGGGCATTTGGCTTTGTATTCCAACCTACAAGAACAAGCTCACCGTTTTCAAGTCCCTCGGTCGGTAAAGGGACTTCTTCATTGACTTTTACTTTGTACGGAACGACAAGACCGAGTCCGCCATTACTGTCGTAAGTCACAGTATATTCCTTTGCTTCCCATACAGCATATAGAATAACATCTCTGTCAGGCATAGAATAGCTGTACAGGGGATATCTACCGTCAGCAGTCTCTGACCAACCCACAAAATCATAGCCATCGCGCGTATATCCTTCTGTCGGCAGTTTTACATTAAAGCCTTCTGTAATAGTCAGCGTTTCAATTTCACCTTCGCCGCCATTGACGTTAAAAGACAGCTTATAGGATCCTTTTGATGATGAACTGCCGCCGGAATATGACGAAGCAGGAGCTGTTGTTTCTGTAACTTCGGGGATATAGGGATATTCTACCCATACATCGGCACCGTCTGATTTAACTATGATCGTACCCTCTTTATCTGTTCTATGAATATCTGCTCCGACACTGGTTAATCTTTCTATCACTGTATCGGACGGGTGTCCGTATTCATTTTCAACTCCAACAGAAATTACTGCAATCTTAGGCGAAACCGTATTAATAAATGCTTCAACAGATGATGTATCACTGCCGTGATGCGATACTTTTAGCACTTCGGTATCAGACACGTCTATATCAGTTTTTAGAACGTTGTATTCAGCTACAGATTCAATATCTCCGGTAAAGAGATATGAAGTATCGCCATAACTGAGCTTTATTACAACAGAATAGTCGTTAAGCTCATCGTAACTTATGCCCTCTGAAGGAGATAGTATTTCAAAATTGCATACATCGGAAACGCTGTACTTTACTCCCTTTTGAGCATTCTTTACTGTAATTCCTTTTTCCGCAACCGATGTTGTAAATTCGGTATATATTTCAGTAACAGGTATCAGCTCTTCGGGAACTTCGGGTATAATCAGTTCACCGATATCAAATGTACTTAACACTTTTGCCATGCCGCCTATGTGGTCTGCATGAGGATGAGTTGCCACAACATAATCTATATCGCTAACATTCAAGCTATACAGATATTCGATTACCTGTTCCCCTGTTTCTCCTGCGTCTATCAGCAATGATGTATCATTCGGTAATTCAGCATATATGCTGTCCCCCTGTCCTACATCTATGAAATGTACGGAAATATCATCAAGCTCTATGACTTCCGGCTGCTGTTCTGTAGTAACATTTGATGACGTGACTTCAAAAGTCTCAGAAGCTGTCGCCGCTTCGCTTTCGCTAAAAGCTGTGGTAGTTTCGGAAGTAACAGCTTCGGTTAAAACAGGTATAGACTCTCTTTCCGAAACAGGTGTTTCTGTTTCTTCGACCGGGATCTCGGTTTTCGGCTTGCTTTTGCCTATGACGGAAAAAACTACTATAAGTGCAATAGCACCTCCGACAATTGCTAACAGCGGAATATATTGTTTTATATCAAAGCCGCCCTTTTTCTTTTCCTTTGAATTTCCTACAGCCATATTGTCGATAATATATTGGTTCTCATCTATGACCGTTAATTTTCCTTCACTTTCAAGGTTACAGATTATATCGTATGTTATTCCTCCCTGCACCGCTCCGTCCGGCACCTCATAAGTTATGTACTGCACATTTACAACAGGAGTTTCTGTTTCTTTTACAAAATCCTTGTATTCTTCTGTGGAAACAAGGTTTTTTTCTATAAATATCGGTTTATCGCCGTCGTATTCATCCGCTTTCGGAACTAAAACAAGCTCCGTTGTTTCATCGGTATAAGCTGTGAGCTTTACCTTGAATATCATCATACCCATTTTAATTATCCTTTCTTCGGCTGCTGAACGGATTTTGTTTCCCATTGATATAGCGCTTTTCCGTTGTATTCATTGGATGACACTTTCGGGATAACAGTTGTCTTTCTTCCGTTCGCAGTATATGATATTTCTTTTCCCGCAAGCAAGTTTTTGAGCTGATTTTCCGTCAGTTCCTTACCGTAAACCTTTGCAACATTCATTCCGCATTTATTCGTGCAGTAAAATCCAAACTTGCCCTTTTTCACATCATTTCCGCATTTAGGGCATTTCCCGATAGGCTCAATATTGGGTACAAATGACAGCTCGTTATCTATACTGCTGTACTTCTTGCACATTCCTATAACATAATCGGAAATATCAGACATAAAGCTGTCCTTGCTTTCCTTTCCGTGTTCAATGGCTTGCAGACGCATTTCCCAATCCGCTGTCAGTTTAGGTGATTTTACATCATCGGGAACAACACTTATAAGCTTTATACCCTTTTCGGTTGCGGACAGCTGTTTTTTCTTTCGCTCGACGTATCCGTTCTTGACAAGTCCCTCGATTGTTCCTGCCCTTGTCGCAGGAGTTCCCAAGCCTTTTTTCTCCGAATCATCGTCATACTCGTCTTGCCCTGCGTGTTCCATAGCGGATAACAACGTATCCTCGGTGTATGGTTTGGGAGGACTTGTAAAATGTTCGGCAGTTTCAGAACGGATATTCTCAAATACTTGACCCTGTACGATTTGAGGAAGTTTAAAATTTTCCTCACTTTCTGTCTCGTCTGCCGGTTTTTTAATATTGGATTCAGCGGATTTCCAGCCCTCTGATATTACAGACCTCCCATTGGAAGTGAAGATTTTGCCCTCGCACTTAACAGCGATCTTGACAGCTTCATACTTGTAAGGCTCCGAAACCGCACAAATCAGTCTGTTTGAAATGATTTTGAGAGTATTCAGCTCTCCTTCTGTTAATCCAGTCAAATCTGCACTCGCAATCTCAACTGTAGGGATAATAGCGTGATGTCCGGTGACTTTGGAATTATTTATACAGCGTGATACATTCGGTTCTCCGACAATCGTAAAACTAAAAACAGCACTCGCTGTTTTAGCTGCCGCAAGCGCTGTTTCTTCCATATCATCGGTTATGTATTGACTGTCCGTCCGGGGGTATGTAGTGAGCTTCTTTTCGTACAGTGACTGCTGATAATCAAGCGTTTGCTGTGCTGTATAGCCAAACTTTTTATTGGCTTCTCGCTGTAAAGAAGTCAGATCAAATAATTTAGGGGGATTAACTGTCTTGATCTCTCGTTTGACCTCAATTGCTTCGGCAGTTTTGCCCATACACAGTGCGGCAAGCTCTTCAGCTTCTCTTTCGTTATCAATTCGCTCCGAAACTGCTTTAAATCCGCCGCAATCTATATCGACAGTAAAATACTTCTGTTTCACGAAATTCTGAACATCATAATCGCGCTTGACTATCATAGCAAGAGTAGGTGTCTGTACTCTTCCAATGTTAAGGTGTGCGCGATATCTTATCGAAAATAGCCGCGATCCGTTCATTCCGACAAGCCAGTCAGCCTTTGCTCTGCAAAATCCGGCATTGAACAAGCTGTCGTATTCCCTGTCGCTTTTAAGTTTAGACAATCCCGCTTTTATTGAACTTTCTTCAAGAGAGGAAACCCAAAGACGTTTCACGGGCTTTTTGCTGCCCGAAAGGTTATATACATATCTGAAAATGCACTCGCCTTCCCGATCAGCGTCGGTTGCGCAGATGACCTCATCTACTGAGTTGTCATTGAGCAGTTTCTTTAATATATGGAATTGCTCTGACGCTCCCTCAGATATTATGAATTTCCATTTGTCGGGAATCATTGGAAGATTGTCGAAGCTCCACTTTTCAGCCCATGTTCCGCCGTAACCGTTCGGAAGCTGTAATCCGACAAGATGTCCAAAGCACCAAGACACAATGTAGCCGTTCCCCTCTACATATCCATTCTTTTTGCTGCTTGCACCGACAACAGGGCATATTGCTCTTGCCACCGAGGGCTTTTCGGCTATAATCAACTTACTCATTTGCCGTTTCCTCCTCTTCTTTTATAGCATTTTCAGAAACTATATCATTGTTTTCATCAGTCTTATTTGCAAACATATTATTTGAAATTGCCTGTTCTATCTCTGCGAATGTAACTTGATGTTCATTCATAAGCTCTACAAGGCTTTCCATTTTTATATGTTCTACCTCTGCACGCTCGGCTTCAATGGCTTTTGATAGCTCCTTGACATTCTTTTTTAAGGATTCGAGCGCTTTTTTCTTTTCAGCAAGCGCTTTTTCGTGCTTTTTCAAGCGTTCCTCTGCTTTCTGTACCCTTTTTTCGTTATTCACTTTTTTGTCCTCCTTTTGTCTTTCAACTTTTGACGGATTTTTAATACAATATAGGCGATAGCAATTCCTGCACCTATAAAGCAATCTACTATACTTATGTGGAATTTATAGAAGTCGTCATTCACAGATGTATCCGTTGACTTAACACCATCAAAAATATCAAGTATATGTTGTGCGCCACCCATGTATATGAATAGAATTATCAATACAAGAACAATAATTGTCAGAATCTTTTTAGGTGTTTTTAAAAATCTTTTTAACCAATTCATCTATTTATCGCTCCTTTTTTATGAAGGATCAACTTCTTCTGTATCAATCTCATCGTTTTTTAGGACGTACCCCATGATGTAGCTGTCATAAAGCTGTTCCACCATTTTCTCCCAATCCTTTTCTTCCTGAGTAAAGCCGAGCTTGTCCATTATATTAGAGCTTTTGGCAATCTCGATTGAAGCTTTATTATGATGTGCATCACAATACGGGTGACCGGGACAATAAGGAATGGATTGAGTTATTGTTTTCGGACCGTCCTCGGTGCTTATAGTTGTTGTAATGGTTCGTGTAGAACAAGGAGGCGTACAGAACGACGTTTTACAGTTTCTTCCGGGGCATTCAACGCCTGTTTCTTCAAAATATGAAACATCAAAGTATATTTCAAAGAAATCCATTAGGTCATTTTCTGTAAAAGTAAAACTGTATATATCCTTTGCGTTATTCCCATCTGAATTATTTTTTTGTTTTTGCAGATAAATGTATAGCAGTGAAAAATATTCAGCATAGTCAATACTCATATTATCAAATACTTGTCTGACAATAACCTCACCACTTCCTCCGTTGTATCGTATCCAATCTATCTTTATCGGAGAACCGTACGCGCCGTAAGCATCGTCATCTGCAGAAAGGAACGCATTTGCTTTCTCAATGTTTTCCTCAATAGTTGATTTAAGCTTATCATCAATCAGCTTTTTATATTCCTCAATTGTATTTGAAACATCTTCAGCGGTTGTTTCTTCATTTGGAAAGACATAGCTTACACCCGCTATGGTTGTATCACTTACCGCTGAGATCAATCCCGATGCAACGGCAACAATCAAGAATAATACTATAAGAACAAGTGAAACAATAAGTATAATCGGCAAATGTGTAACAAAGAACGTTGCTGCTTTTGCTATAGCTTTAAATGTGACTTCTGCCACTTTCTCTGCCGCTTGAGCCGCTTTTTTTGTTGTTTCAACTGCTTTCTGTGCGGTTTTTTGAGCTTGTTTTACAGCTTTCTTTGCGTTCTGTGCTGCTCTTTTTGCACCGAGATTTACTTCTCTTGTTTTTGGTGCAACATTGCCCGCATATCTATACGGTCTGTTTGTTGATGTATATGGAGATATTTCTACTGCTGTAGCGATGTTTCTGCCCGACATAGGCACACTTTGAATTTTGCTGTAAAGACTCCTGCCGGTAGAGTAAGCTGGTCTTGCATTATTTGCAAACGTTTGAATATGTTTTTTTACCGATGTTGCAATATGTCTAACCCCCGATACCACTCCTTTGGCTTCTGAGCCTGCTCTATACATCATCTTAGCTGACTCTATTCCAGTTTCAGACGTGTCGTCAATATTTACGTTCTTTGCCTTTGAATTAATGTAGTTTAATCCGCTGCGCAGTGTAGCTTTCGGCAGAGAAACCGCAGAAAGGCTTATCAGCTTTCCAAGAACCGAAGCTGATGCCTTCGATAATTTTTTAAACCTTAAATGCGATCTTAATTTTCGATAGCTTCTCTTGTCAAGCTTAATAGTTTTTTTAAGGTCATCTATATTCCCCTCAAAGCTGACCTTTGTCAGAACGCGAACCTTTTTGTTTCCGAATTCAATAAAATTACCTGATGCAAGCTCTTCGGCGCTATACTTATTCTTTAAAACGCCTATGTAATTATTATGCGCCTTTCTGTATAATTTGGCATTTCGCGCATTAGGATCGTTTCTATATTGTTCCCATGACTCATTATCTTTTTCAAAAGCCGAAACAGCTTCTCTATTTATACTCTTTATGCGGCGCTGATTGCTTAATTCATGAATGGATAATTTGTTTATGTCTTTTGGTTCAACCTTTTTGAGTAATTGCCTGTTATATTCAACCTTTGATTGTATCTGACCGTTTGATGAGCGGTAATACTTAAACTTTTTTACCGAATCGTGATCCGATTTCAGCACATCTGCTCTATCGGAAACGGACTTCTCCTGTCCCGTCTTTATTCTGCTATTCGTCTTTTCTTCGACTTCGCCTTTACTGAGCAGTTTTCTTGTTTTTTTATCTAAATCCTTTTGATATAAATTGAAGGATTTACCCTCGCTTTTGATCTCATATTCGGTTATATCAGCTGTTTTGCCTTTTCGGGACTCGCTTTTCTCATCAGATGTTCTTATCCGCTTATTATGCACAAACTGCTCTCTGAAAATATCTCTTGAATCGCTTGCTGACGTATCTTGAACAAAGTCTTGTCCGGATTTTTGAGCCATAAAGTCTTGTTCAGACTCATTTTCTTCTGTGCTTACTTCCAATTGTCTTTTATAATACTCATCGTACACTGCCTGTTCAGGCTTTGAATCAACATTTTCTTCATTTATCAGCTTCGCCCTTTGTGCCGCAACATATTTGGTTTTTTCATCGAACTCCTCGTTTACGATGTTTCCACTCGTTTTTAGCCCATTTTCTGCTGAATGCTTTATAGTGGCATCTACCTTGCTTTCAAGGGTATCACTATTGAGATTGTCAAGTGATTGATTTCGTTCTATCATACCTTTTGGCTTTTCTGCTGCTTCGGTTCTTTTGACCTGCATTGAAACACCTCCGTTTTCCTTTGCTGAAAAAGAAAAAGGCTGCTCAGCAGAACAGCCTTTGTGATATATATAGCACAATCATACTCCTATTATCTGTGCTTGTGCTTTAGGTTTGGACTTGTATTTGATACACTGCTTTTCTTGTGATCTTGTTCCTTTTCTCGCGGCAAATCACGTTGCAACGCCTTACCGCGAGTGGGTTGACTTCTTTCTGAAAAGAATAACTGCGCTGTATCTGAAACAGCTAAGTCATTCTTTTTGGCTATGGACGCAACAATATCAACATTAAAATACTGTTTTGTAAATCGGTCGATCTCTTCGGCGTGTCTCTTTTCCATAAGCAGCTGAGTGCGCTTGCCTATCTCGCAGAATTGATCTAACTCATGCTGTGACCATCTGCCGTTAAACACACTTGAAATAGCTTTGTCGGCAGTCATATCCTGATGTACATCGCTATCATATAAACAACAACCTTCTCGATTGTACATCACAATTTTATCAAACATATTGCTTTCTTGAAGCTGTCTAAGATTGCCGGGAATGCTTTTTACGATCAGATCGTGTGCTTCCTTTGATGTTGCTCTGGGTGTTTTACCTTCAGCTATCATGTCCTCATATCGCATTATCGTACTCAGATATGATATTTGTGGTTTTACCGCCATGAGTGCCAGCGTAACACTGTAACCGCTCCTCTTGAACTCATTACAGGTTTTCAACGGTACTTGTGCAGTGCGCAGAGTTCCCTCGACAAGAACATTGTATTTCTCTTTTTTCAGTCTTTCAACAAGGGTTTCGGTCATTTGCCCTGAAAACTTTCCTGTATAATCTACACTGTTCTTGCCGTACTTTTCCTGCAATTTCTGAAAATCGGGGTGAAGTTCACGAAACTCGTCACCGTTTATGACAATCAGATTGTTATTACACAACTTCGACATTATTTTCTGTAGCCCTGTTTTCCCTGCTCCGGGTTGTCCCCCCCAATATAAAAGCTTTCGGCTTTGTTTCCGGTGTCAAAGTTTCTATGAACTCTTGATATGTTTTTTTGAGTGCGAATTCAAACGCTTCTTTTGAAAAATCACCATCAGTCATTTACTTCTATTACCTCATCGATGTAGTCGTTAGCCAAAGAAAGCTTTGCACTGATTTTTTCCAAATCTTCCATAGTAAAATCAGGATTTTGAATGAGCGAACGACTTATCGAACCGACCATGCTCAAAAGAACTTCAAGCGGATTTGACGGGTCATTATCTATATTCTTTATCCGCATATAATTGATGATCTTAGCCTTAACACTTGCCGCAACTTCCCTTAAGACTTCTTCTTTTGCAGTGATAAAATAATCCATATCTGTTCCTCCGTATTTCATAAAATCATTCTTTGGAGCGCAGGAATTCCAGTTCGAGCTTTGCGCTTATCAGCGATGTTATATAGGGAGCGGGCGTTCTCTCGCCCGTTTCCCAATTGCTGATAGTACGCTTCGGAATGCCTGTGATCTCTGACAGCTGTACCTGTGTAATGCCATAATGCAGACGTAACTCCTTAATCGACAAATCGTTGCCGTCCCGCACTTTTTCATTTATGTGCATATCATGCCCTCCTGCTTTTATATTATAGCACTCATTGGGTTACTTGTCAAGAGATTATATATCAATTATGGTTTATTGTGTCACTGATATTTCAGATTGTGCTACATATATCACAATTCTATTCTTCCCCGAACTTCGTAGTCATTAGCTTATACAGCTTTGTATCAGTCGGAAACTCATCCTTAAAAGGAATACAGCCGTTTGCACCAAAATACATAAGCCCTGAACCCGAGGGAGAACCTACAACATATTGCATCTGCGTATCCGGGATCTTCAAAAGCCTTGCAAGCTGCTCACGATCTGTTGCCGACTGATTAAGCATATATATAAATTCCGAGTTTGCAAGCATTGTTCTCGCCGTAGGCGAACGCAGAAGATCTTCAACGTTTTGTGTGATTCCGGTCGGCACGCCGCCCCATTTTCTTGCACGTTTGTAAAGCTCAAACAGGAAGTTTGCTGTTTCCTCGTTTGAAAACAGTAAATAAATTTCGTCCATATAGATGTATGTTCGTCTGCCTATCTGCCTGTTCTGAACGATTCTGTCCCAAAGGTTTTCCATGACGATCATCATTCCGAGAGCCTTTAATGACTTTCCTAAATCTTTAAGATCATAAACGACTACTCTCTTGTCTGTCTTAACATTCGACGGATAGCTGAAAGTGTTCATTGATCCTTCGACATACAGCGAAAGCGCATTATAAAGCGGAATTGCGCTGTCATACTGATGAGTGTACTTTTCAAGAGCCTTGAAATAGTCGCCAAGTGTAGGCATCTCTGTTTTAGCGCCCATAATAAGTGGAGTATAAATATCTTTGTCGCACATATCTATAATAGAAGCCTGTTCGGAATCTATCGCAGTCGGAGCCATTATTGTTTGGAAGAATGACTTCATAAAGCTGAATTTAGTTTTAATCGGATCATCGTCCGCTTCAAGATTGACCTCCATAGGATTTAAGTGCGAATCTGATTTTTCGGAAATAAACACGACTTCGCCGCCCAATGCTCTTGCAAGATTGGTATATTCGCGTTCGGGATCCACGATTATAATATCTGCATCTGTAGCCAAGAAAACATTTACCATTTCACGCTTTGCAGAGAAGCTCTTTCCTGAACCGGGTGAGCCGAGTATAAAGCCATTACAGTTTTTAAGAGTAGTTTTGTCGAATATTATCATGTTATTCGATATCTGATTAAGTCCGTAGTAAACGCCCCCCGCTTGCGTCAGTTCGCGTGACTTAAACGGCATAAATACCGCTGTACTTTCCGTTGTCAGCGTCCTGCGTACTTGTAACTGACAATTGCCGACCGGCAATGTTGAAGCCATTACTTCTTCCTGTTGAAAGGTTGCTTTTGCAAGTACAGTTATATGCTTAGCGAATATTCCTTCGATAATGGAGCTTTGCGCTTCCAGTTCCTCATAGCTGTCCGCTATAAGCATTACACAAATATTTGTGAGAAACATCTTCTGATTTTTGCTCATAAGATCGTCAAGAAGTTTCTGCGCCTGTTCCATTGACTGCTTGTGATCGTCGGATATAACATCTGTTCCGAAAATACCCCTTGCCGCTGCTTTACGCTCTTTTTCTATCTTATTTGCTCTCATTGCTGTAAGCTGCCGCTTAACTATTTTTATAGCTTCATCGGGAGCTACCGGGGCTATGTTCTGAGTTATAATAAGATTAAGATTTGACTCCGCTACATCAGTAAGAATATCATCCTGCATGGAGGAAGGAAGTTGCCGAACAAAGAATGTTCTTGCGTATTTATCATCAAACATGAAGTAATCATTCTTAAACTCAAGATAATCCGGACAGCAAAGCGACTTTTCCGCCTGTCTCATAAATTCGCCTTGTGTGAACTCACGGACATACCTGTTTGCCCCTCTGAATACATCTGTCAGTATTCTTATGCGCTCATTTGCCGTAAGCGTTTTAACGCTTGTACCAAGCTTCTGAAATGTTGTTTTCAGATGTATCTCAATAGAATTGAATTGCTGCATAGCAAGTTCAAGGGATATCGCCGAAACTGTTACTGTTATGTACTTGCGGCGAAGAATTCCGTTTTGTCCCTCACGCATTCTGCTTTTTAGCATATCATTGTATTCCTCACGAAAAATGTCATATTCATCGTTTTTCATAGGAAGTAGCACCTTTTTGGCAAAATCCTGTTTATTGTACTTGTTGTTATGAATAGTAATCTGAATATCAACGGTAGTATCAAACCCATTAAGGATATCAGCATACGCAAGAAATAACTGCTCCTGCTCCTCTCCGGCTGCGGAAGCATAGTTAATATCAGCATACTCATATGTCTTGCTGTATTTATTGCGTCCGTCATTGTACTCCTCTACAAGCATGATATATTTATCAACCACAGCTACATAAGGCATTGTGTCCTGCACAGTTTTAGATACACGGCGAACAGGAGCGCTTACTTTGGATTTCTTTGATTTCGTTCTCGCTTTAGCTTTTTTGGCGGTACGGAGTTTGTCCTTTTCCTTCGCGGAAAGCTTTTGTTCCTGAGTCCTAATTTCACCGCTTTCAGACGTTAGAACTGTAGTAACCTCATTTTTTTCTTCTTTTATTCCGAACATCTTTTTTACTATGCTCCTTTCTTTTTTCTTCCGCTTCTGCCTTTTGCAGTGCTATATTTTCTTTGATTAACATCTCTCTGCTTTCCCAAAATGTGTTCAGCTCTCGATATGGGCGCTTTTGCGGTTCTGTATAAAACCTCAGTACACATCTTGCAAATGTTTCAAAGTTCATTCCGTGGTACGAAAACCATCCGAACGCCATAATTGGAATTGCTATCAGAATAACTATCCAAGAAAGTATATCTTCGGATATTATTTCCCTACCGAAAATAAAAAGAGGAACACATATTGCAAGAGCTGCTGCAAGAGAGAAGAATTTTCTCATTGTGAGTCCGAACAGGAATTTCTCCTTATATTCGGTTATTTCTTTCGGTATGCGTATTTCTATCATATACGTTCCTCCTTATGCAGTACCGCATATTTTCTTTGCCCATGATCCTGATTTCAAAACGCCCATACCTAATGCTCCGGTCAACAGCAGTGCTTCCATAGATCCGTCAGCCGCTGCTCCAATTGAACCTGCATATGACATAACGGCATCTCGCACAGTTACCATAAGATCTCCATATACCGTAAACATGATTACTAAAATAAACGCTTGTAAGCATACAGCGGCATAGCTTTTGGCAAATGTTTTACCAACATCGCTGGCGGCTGACGATATAAAAGTTGACATTGGTAATGGCGCTATGACAGTATAGATCATCAATTCGAATATTCTTCCTATTATTACCACCTGACAAGCTAACATACAAAGCTTCAGAATAAGAAAAACCGGGGATAATTGAATATTGCGAATAAGAGAATATGTACCGAACATATTGGGATCATCCGCTACTGCTGTTTGCCATTGCAAATCGCTGATAAACATTCCCATACCACCGGTAAGGATCTGATTACTGTTATTAAGGGTTATCGCAGTCTGTAAGCCCGTAAACGCATCATATATAGTTTGCATTATTGCAGGCGTATTATCGATCAGTGCTTTTCCAACAAAAAGTTTTGCCATAAGCAAGAGAACGTTTTCCCACTTTACCCATTCAAATTGAAGTGTTTTAACAAAGAATTCGATTACGAAAAACAGAGAAACCAATACAAGCGCTGTACCCTGTACAACGCTAACAGCACCCTCTACTGCTGAATATCCACTGCCGCTGCTGAACGGCGATATTCGCAGGAGCGCTCTGCATTGACTATATGCTGTATTTATTGCATCTATCTCGCCTTCGATGGTTGTTTGCAATTGATCAGATGGCATAAGTGCTGCACTCGCATGGACAGTGAACAAAATGATAACAACGGCTATCAGAAAGGCTGATATCATCAAGCGCCTGTTAGGTGATAAAGAGGATATTTTTATCACATTATGACCTCCTTTTCAAAAGATAGCGGCGGGATAGCCCCGCCGCATTGATAGTAGTTTAAGCCGCAAATGTGATTAAATGTGAAATCATATCTACAGCTCCTGCAGTTCCTCCATCCATGCCGGTGAAAAGACCTAATGCCTGTGTAACAGCAAACACCACAAAGCCCGATGCAAGTGTCATAAGACCACGAGTTTTAGCTTCTGCATCATCATTTTTTATTGCAAGAGCAAACATTACAGCGCCTACAAAGCCCACAACGAGTCCTATACGCCCGATCCAAGTTGCGAAAAACTCAATGACCTTATTGAATTCAGCTTCTCCGGCATTGCCAAAGTCAGATCCGCCGCCCTCGGCTGCAGCAAACGCATTAACCGCAGACAGCATAATCATTGTGAACATTACATTGACCGTAAGGACTCCTTTCTGAATCTTGCTGTACACCCTGCTTAACTTTGTTCTTCCGGGCTTTTTGTTCTCCGTATTCTCAGCAACGGAAATAGCTGTTTTTGTGTTTTCCATAATGGAAACCTCCTTTAAAAATATTGATTTATTAAATCCCAGCCGGGATTTTGACAATAAAAATGCTCCTGAATTGTGCTATATGTAGCACATAGGAGCTGCTTAAACTATTTTTATGAGTAGAATAACCCGCTGTCAAAAGTCATTTCATCGCTTGTATCAAAGTCCGGTGCCGAATCTTCGAGTACCATTCCCGATATATCGAATGAGCTGATATTCTCATCGTGAAAGTCCGAGACATCATCAAAATCTGAATACGGCTCGTCATCTTCGGGAATATCGTGCCACTCATCGTTATCATCGTACATATCTGCGTTTTCTCCCTCAATGACTTCAACCTCATCATCATCGGGAATATCTATATCCGACATAATATCATCTGCTTTCTGTATGTCGCCCGCAAGAATGCTGCCGACTGCATTCTCAGTTTCTTCAGTTTGTTCTTCTTCTGCTACATGGTCATCGGGATTGTACTCAGTATTCGGCATTTGAATCGTTACAGCCTTATTTTCGACTATGTAAGCGAAGTCTTTGTTGCTGTCCTCAAGGAACTGATAATTCCTATGCTTTTCAATATCGAATTTGTGGCAGTAAAACGGGTGAAACGCTCTGACCATGACAATACAACGGTCTATCGGCATTACTGAGAGTTCATCCTGTGTCATTAATTCTCTGCCCTGTATACTGTTATTGATCGAAGTCGAGTTGTTTCTGTGACCCTTGCTTCTGTTTTGTGAAACAACATCAATAGTCTCTTTGCCAAGCAGTTCGGAGATCATCTTTAGTGTTGACTGCTCCTTACCGCCAAGAAATATAAAGCTGTCGCAGTTTCCCATTATGACCTCATGTGTCTTTTCATACATCGCCTTTAGCTGCGCCGTGTTTTGAATGATCACGTTTGCCGATATCTCCATAGAACGCATCGTCGCAATAAGCTTGTCAAAATTCGGTATCGTACCTAATAGTGATAGGTAATCCTTTGAAATAATCTCCGGATTTTCCCCCACTCCACACCGTACGTGACAGTTTCCCGTCATACGGCGTTCCATCGTTTCATAATGTTTTTAGTGCATACGTAGTCTCGGAGAGAATATTATTTGT
>JAGAWN010000044.1 GCA_017941355.1 Ruminiclostridium sp.
CGATTTTCTTGTTGCTATGCTTGAAAGGTTTAAGGATAACGCTGACAAGTATGTTTTATCCGGCAGATACAGCCCTGTTGAGCCGCGCACGGTGCAGTATAGATTCGCGTCCGTACTGAAAAAAGCAAATTTACCGTCAGTACATTTCCACAGCCTTCGTCACGTTTTTGCAACTAATTGCGTTGCACTCGGATTCGATGTTAAGACCCTCTCTGAGATATTAGGACATAGCAGTGTTGAGATCACGCTTAACCGCTATGTGCATAGTTCTCTTGACCGCAAGCGCGCTTGCATGGATATGGTCAAATGGGCTGCATGATTGTCATAGGTTCGTATTGCCGCCGTAAACTCGCTACCGATAAATGCCACTGTTATCACATTCTTAGACGTTTTTGCAGTAAATGGACTATTTTACGAAAAATCGCGGTTATCAGAAAAAAGCTGTGATTATTATACCACATAGCGCAATCAATAATCTATCGGAGCGGAGGAAAAAGCTGTGAAAAGCTGCTGCTTCACGGGACATAGGATTTTGAAGGTAACTCCGGAACTTGTTTCAGAGCTTCGGGATATGATCATTGATTTACATGAGCAAGGAGTGACCGAGTTCATCAATGGGGCAGCCCTTGGTTTCGACCAATTAAGCTCCAAAGCAGTAATAGACCTGAGATCAGAGTATGGCGATATATATCTGCATTTATTACTGCCATGCCCTGCCGAAGAACAGGTCAAGGGGTGGAACAAGACGCAGATAACGGAGTACATGAAGATTCTGGATGAGGCGGACAGTGTTACTGTGATTTCTGAGCATTATACCGAGGATTGCATGAAGCGCAGGAACGAGCGACTTGTCGAGCTGGCTGACTGCTGTGTTTGCTACTGTAACAATCCCAGGAGCGGGACAGGTCAGACTGTGAGAATGGCAGAGAATAAAGGCATTAAAGTCATAAATCTTGCAAAATAAAATGATCCGATGCGGGCTTTGCTGCCGGCGTCGGATTTTCGCAAAATTAATTATTTTGTGATATTCTTATATTAATATAGTACAACCCTCTATTTTGCATATCAATTTTATCAAAAAATGTACAAAATGTCAATACAATTTTATGTTTTGACAAAATTAAACAGAAAATTTTAGTAGATTTTAACAATCAAGTGAAACAATTCTTGTTTAGGAGGTACAAAATGACTAACTGTAATGCCTATAAACGCAAGGACGGACGGTGGGAGGTCAGAATATATACCGGTTGTAATAGCACGAATAAAAGACAATATCACTCTTTTTACGGAAAGACAAAACAAGCTGCCGAATCAAAAGCGGCAGCGTTTATCAAGCCTGAATGGAATGATACGGTAACGAAATTGACGGTCAAGGAGCTTGCCGACGAGTTTCTGTCTGTGAGAGTACCTTTGTTAAAAGAATCAACTGCTGCCAATTATCGCATGAAGCTCGAAAAGCATATTCTTCCGCTGTTCGGCGATTTTCAAGTCAGCAATGTAAAGATTCCTGATATTTATGCTTTTATGGAAAACCTACGAAATAAGGGACTCTCTGAACGGTATATTGCTGATAACACGGTACTGTTACGATCTTTACTGAGATATGCAAGTGTAGCATACGGTGTTCGGAATACTGCTGAAAGACTTATCATGCCTAAGAAAGCAAAACCGGAAGTGAAAGTACTGTCAGAATCAGAGCAGGAACGACTGAAAGATTACATTGAACGTCATGAAACGCTTTCTACTCTCGGTATAGCGGTCTGCCTTTATACCGGTATTCGCATCGGTGAACTGTGCGCTATGCAGTGGAAAGATATTGACCTTGAAAAACGTACTTTGACCGTCAGAAAGACTATTCAGCGGATTCAGACCCCTGATAATACAAAACGCACCAAATTAGTGATAACTGAGCCCAAAAGCCAGAGCTCTATCAGAATTATTCCGATACCGGAATGTCTTGCCGAAAAGCTCGGTAGTTATGTTGGAAAAGACGATGATTACATACTTTCCGGGACATCAAAGCCCGTTGAACCTCGTACTATGCAGAACAGGTTTGCTCGGATACTGAAAAACGCAGATTTACCGTCAGTACATTTTCACAGTCTCCGTCATGCTTTCGCTACAAGGTGCATAGCTCTCGGATTCGATGTCAAGACGCTTTCAGAGATACTCGGTCATAGCAGCGTAGAACTCACACTTAACCGGTACGTTCACTCGTCCATAGATAGAAAGAAAGCCTGCATGGACAAGCTCACATGGGCGGCATGACGGCGAAAACCGTCTTTATACCGTCATTCAAATATTGGCTCGTTTCGGTAATATCGCCATTAAATCGGATTCAGTCACAAAATAATTAATTTTGCGAAAGTTTTTCGAGGGGGCGAGTAGCATGGCGATAGAATTGTTCAAGCACAATCAGGAAGCGTATGAATCTGCTGTGGCTATGCTTGATGCTGTCGGCAAGGCTTGTGTCATTCACCCCACCGGAACAGGAAAGTCCTTCATAGGCTTCAAGCTCTGTGAGGATAATCCCGATAAGACAGTCCTTTGGCTCTCTCCTTCGGAGTACATCTTTAAGACGCAGCTTGAAAACCTTGCAAAAGTATCAGATGACTTTGTTCCCGAAAACATATTGTTCATGACCTATGCAAAGCTTTCTATGATGTCAGAGGAAGATATTGTCGGACTTAGTTTCGATTACCTTATACTTGACGAATTCCACCGCGGAGGTTCTGAAATCTGGGGCAGTCATCTGAAGATGCTGCTTGATGCATTCCCGAATGTCCCGGTGCTTGGTTTATCTGCGACTGCTGTTCGATATTTGGATAATCAGCGTAACATGGCTGATGAATTGTTCAGTGGGAACATAGCCAGCGAATTAACTCTTGGGGACGCAATTGTGCGCGGCATACTCAATCCGCCGAAGTATATACTTTCGATTTATTCCTATCAGAAGGATTTAGA
>JAGAWN010000045.1 GCA_017941355.1 Ruminiclostridium sp.
CGGGTGGAACTGCACCGCCACAAAGAACGGGTGTTCCGGTATCTCCACTATCTCAACGAGCTTGCCGTCGGGAGACTGCCCGGTGAGGTGCATTCCCCGGCTCTCGAACTCGGAACGGAAGTCGTTGTTGAACTCATAGCGGTGCCTGTGGCGCTCGTAGATAAGCTCGGAGTTGTAGCAGCTCCGGGCTTTGCTGTTTTCAGCGAGCCTGCACGGGTACAGTCCGAGCCGCATCGTGCCGCCCATTTCAACGCCCCTCTGATCGGGCATTATGTCGATTACATTGTGCGCAGTTTCCGTAAATTCCGCACTGTCAGCGTCTTTCCAGCCTATCACATTTCTTGCGAACTCAATGACCGCCATGTGCATTCCGAGACACAGACCGAGATACGGGACTTTGTTCTCCCTCGCATACCGAACGGCTTCTATCTTGCCCTCGATACCGCGGTTGCCGAAGCCGCCGGGGACGATAATACCCGCACAGTCCGACAGCAGCTCACCCGCTGTTTCAGCAGTCACTTCCTCGCTGTTTATCAGCTTTATTTCAGCTTTTGCCCCCTGCTCGAATGCGGCGTGACGCACGGCTTCCATTACCGAGATGTACGCGTCCGGGAGCGCGGCGTACTTGCCCACTATCGCTATTTTCAGCGGGGTTTCCGCGTGCTCCTGACGATGCACCATAGCTTCCCATTCGCTCAGGTCGGGCTTGTTGTTCCGCAGTCCGAGATGTCTGCATACAGTATCCGCAAGCCCCTCTTTTTCCAGCATCAGCGGGACTGCATACAGGGACGGCGCTGTGTGGTTGATGATAACATCGTGCTCGCTGACGTTGCAGAAGTTCGCTATCTTCGCCTTCGCGTCCTCGGGTACGTCACAGTCAGCCCTGCACACAAGCACGGTAGGCTGAATGCCGACTGCAAGAAGCTCCTTCACGCTGTGCTGGGTGGGCTTTGTTTTCAGCTCGTTTGAACCGCTGATGAACGGGAGCAGCGTGACGTGAATGTAGATCACATTCCCGCGCCCTTTTTCAAGTCCCACCTGCCGGATAGCTTCGAGGAACGGCGTGCCCTCGATATCGCCGACAGTGCCGCCTATCTCGGTTATCACAACGTCTGCATTCACCGCAGAACCTGCCTTGTAAATCCGTTCCTTTATCTCGTTGGTGATGTGCGGGACGACCTGCACGGTCGCACCGAGATAGTCCCCGCGGCGCTCTTTGTTGATGACAGTCTGGTAGATCTTGCCGGTGGTGACGTTGCTGTTGACGCTCAGATTTTCGTCGATGAAGCGCTCATAATGCCCGAGGTCAAGGTCAGTCTCCGTGCCGTCGTCGGTCACGAAAACTTCGCCGTGCTGGTAGGGCGACATCGTGCCGGGGTCAACGTTTATGTACGGGTCGCACTTCATCACCGTGACCTTGTAGCCCCGGTCTTTGAGCAGCCGCCCGAGTGACGCGGCGGTAATGCCCTTGCCAAGCCCGGAGACCACACCGCCGGTTACGAAGATATATTTGGTTTCCATAGCATTTCCTTTCTTGCGTTCCGGTACGGCGCGGTACAGCAAAAGTACACCGTGCGGTACACCGGCTCGCGCCCGCAAATGCGCTCGCAGAGCACTTTCGCGGATTTTGGTACAGCTGGTACACCGATTTTCAATTCGTTTTCTGCATTGTTATGAAGACATTGAAAAGACATCGAAAAGACAGCAGAAAAGACGCTGCGGTGTGTCAGCAATTCCTTTATTGGAGAGGTTTTCACGGTTTTGAGACACCAAAGACATCAGATTTCAAATCATTATTAAGTTCTGAATTGTTTTCAGATCATTTTGGATAGTCTGCCAACATAATATATAATAATGATTTCAAAAACGGTGTACCAGCTGTACCAAATCGCGCAAACCCTCATTATAAGAGGGCTTGCGGGGTTGCGTCGATGTACCGTTTGCCGTACCGGCGGTGTACCGGATGTACATAAAACACCGACTTGAAAAACGGTGTCTTCGGTGTCTTAAATGCCCTCAAAGCCGCTCTGTGACTGTGTTTGCAAAGTACACAGCGGTGTCTGTTTGACGTCTCGCTGAAGTCTTCGGGTGTCTTTCAATTATTCACATAAAGCCGCCGATACGGGTTGCTCGTGTTCGGCGTGAGCTTGTAAAAATGCGCGTTCAGAAGCTCTTCCGCATCGTACCCGAACTTCTTCGCGAACAGCTCCACGTCCGCCTTTATCGCCTTGATATCAGCCTTGTCCGCGTCCTCACAGAGCACCTGCGCGGGCAGTTCCGGCGCGTGTTCCGTGCGGATATACATTATCCCGCCGTGCATTCCGGTACAGCAGAAATCCCCCACCGGACACTGCTTTTCATAGCCGATGCCGAGGACGATTATGCGCCCGCCAGCCTGGTATTCCGCGAGGAAATCCCCGGTCTTGCCGCCTATCACCATGAGCGGTTTCTTCTCCATGTACTCCTTCATGTGGATGCCCGCACGGTAGCCCGCCGAGCCTTTCACAAGTATCTTCCCGTCGCGCATTCCGTAGCCCGCAGCGTCGCCGACATTGCCGTGAATAGTGATCGTGCCGTCGTTCATTGCGTCGCCCACAGCGTCCTGCGCGTTGCCGTAAACGGTGATGTCGCACTCGGTCAGATACGCGCCGAGAGCGTTGCCGGGAATGCCGGAAATGTGGATATCCTTGCCGGTGCAGCCCGAACCTGTGTAGCGCTGTCCGAGCATATTTTCTATCTCGATCTTCCTGCTTTTCGAGCCGCGAATTTTCTCGTTAAGCTCCCGGAATGACAGGTTTTCTGCGTTGATTTTCATTACGCTGCACCCCCTTTTGCAAGTATTTCTTGTCTCTTTTCTTTTGCAAACGCCGCCAACTGCGGAGCCTTGCAAAGCAGCTCATAATCGACAGTTGACAGGTCTGTCTGTTCGCGGATAAGGGCTGTGTAAATGCCCGCACGCGCGATCTTTTCGCCCATGAGAATGAAGCCGCACAGTTTGTTATTGCAGCTAAACAGCTTCTTCACATTCTCGCCGTCGATCTCTTCATAGCAGTCGCCCGTGTACGCGCCCGCCGTGATGATGTGCAAGCCGAAAAATCCGATAGCGTTCATCGGGAAAGCCTGCTCGAACTTGTCTGCCGCACCCGCCATGTTGTGCCCCGCGACAAGCCCCTGCGCGTAGGCGTTCGGCATGATCGCGATGATGTGGGAAGTGCCTGTCGTGATGTCCTCGGACACGGTGCAATCCCCCGCCGCCCAGATGTTCTTCACGCCCTTGACAGCCTGTTTCTTGTCGGTGAGAATGCCCTTTTCCACTTTGCCGCCTGCGCTCTCCGCAAGCTCTGTGTTCGGGCGAACTCCGACTGCCGTAATAAGAATGTCAAACTGCAATTCCTCGCCATTGGTGAGAGTTGCAGTATTTTTGTTGAAGCTTTTCGCGCTTGTGTTCAGCAGGAATTTCACGCCGTGCGCTTCAATGTGTTTCTGCATAATTTCAGATGTCTGCTTGTCGAGAATTGACGGGAGAATGCGGTCTGCGAGGTCAATGACGGTCATTTCACAACCGTAATGCTCCAGCGCTTCGGCGGCTTTCAGTCCGATCAGACCCGCGCCTATGATAAGCACTTTTGCTCCCTTTTTCACAGCTTTTTCAATGCCCTTAACGTCGTCAAGCTTCATAAAGCTGAAACGGTTTTTAACGCTGTCAAGCCCGTCCATTGGCGGGACGAAGGGCTTTGAGCCTGTGGCTAAAAGCAGCTTTCCGTACTCAACCTTTTCGCCCGATTCAAGCGCAACTTGTTTGGTTTTGCTGTCAACCGAAACTGCGCGCTTTCCGAGCAGAGTTTCAACACCGTTGACCTTGTAAAAGTCTGCGGGGCGGTACTGCATACGGCTTTCCGACACGTCGCCTTTCAGCAGATAGGATATCAGAGGGCGGGAGTAGATGTGGTATTTTTCGTCCGAGATCACCGCGATACTGCCCTTTTTGTCGTACTCGCGTATGCCCTCGATACAGCCTGCTGCGGCTGCCGAGTTGCCGACGATAACGTATTCAAACTTCATGCCGTTTCACCTCGTTCCTCAAAAACTATTGCCCCGTTTATGCAGCCTTTAACACACTGCGGAGTGCCACCGTTTGCCGTGCAGAGTTCGCACTTGCTTGCGGAATGCCCGCCGTCCGCGACCACGCAGCCGTAGGGACATGACAACACGCAGGTGTAACAGCCGACGCACTTGTCGCGGTCTATCTTCACCACGCCGTCAACTTTGCTGATAGCGCCTGCGATGCAGTTTTTCATACATTGCGGGTCGTCGCAGTGTCGGCACTGCACCGCAAAATTTATGCCGTTCCCGTCCTCGACTTTTATGCGGGGGACTGCGTTCCTGCCAAGCCGGAAAGCCTTGTAAAACTCCGGTTCCGAACCATTCGCAAACGCGCAGTAATACTCGCACAGATGACAGCCGAGGCACCTTTCTTCGTTCACATATACTTTTTTCATATCTTTATTCTCCTGCATGAAGGATTCCGAGTATCTGCAATTCTTTCTCGTTCAAGCCTATCCCGCGAAGCATAAGCCGGTTGCCGCGCAGTGCTTCTATCGAGTTGATGCCCATGCCGCCCATGATCTCCTGTATCTCGTGGTTCCACGCGGTCACGAGGTTGACAAGACGCTTGTACGCGATATCCGGGTTAAGGCGCTTGACGAGTTCGGGGTTCTGGGTCGCAATGCCCCAGTTGCACTTGCCGGTGTGGCAGCTCCTGCACAGGTGACAGCCCATCGAGAGCAGAGCCGGAGTCGCTATATAAACCGCGTCCGCGCCCAGTGCTATCGCCTTTACCGCGTCTGAGCTGCAACGGATAGAGCCTGCCGCGACTATCGAAACTTCGTTGCGTATGCCCTCGTGGCGCAGTCTGCCGTCAACTGCCGCAAGAGCGAGTTCGATCGGGATACCCACATTGTCACGGATTCGCGTGGGAGCCGCGCCCGTTCCTCCTCGGAAGCCGTCTATCGCGATTATGTCAGCGCCCGAACGCGCAACGCCGGAAGCGATTGCAGCAACGTTGTGGACTGCCGCGATCTTGACGATCACCGGCTTCTTGTACTCGGTGGCTTCTTTGACCGAGAAAATGAGCTGGCGCAGGTCTTCGATGCTGTAAATGTCGTGGTGGGGTGCGGGCGATATCGCGTCAGTCCCGCGGGGTATCATTCGGGTGTGCGCAACGTCCTCTTTGATTTTCTCACCGGGCAGATGACCGCCGATTCCGGGCTTTGCGCCCTGCCCCATTTTAATTTCTATCGCCGCGCCCGCGTTCAGATAGTCCTTGTGTACGCCGAAACGTCCGCTTGCCACCTGCACTATCGTGTTTGCGCCGTACTTGTAGAAGTCCTTGTGCAGACCGCCCTCGCCGGTGTTGTAGAACGTGCCGAGTTCTTCTGCCGCTCTTGCAAGACTTTCGTGCGCATTCTTTGAGATCGAGCCGTAGGACATAGCGCTGAACATGATCGGAACGTTTAAGGTGAGCGACGGTTCAAGTGTGGTGTCAAGCTCGCCGTTCTTGTCGAACTTCATCTTTGTGGGCTTCTTGCCAAGGAAAACGCGTGTCTCCATTGGCTCACGGAGCGGGTCTATAGGCGGGTTTGTGACCTGCGACGCATTCAGCAAAATCTTATCCCAGTAAACGGGATAGTCTTTCGGCGTTCCCATTGACGACAACAGCACGGAACCAGTCCCCGCCTGTCTGTAGGCTTCGGTCATGAGGGGCTGGGTGTAGTTCGCCGACTTGCGGAAACTGTTCTCGTTCGGGCGAATTTTCAGCGCGCCCGTGGGGCAGATACAGACGCATCTCTGGCAGTCAACACACCGGTTTTCGTGGGCGAGCATCTTGCCGAAATCGCTGTCGTAGTAGTGGACTTCGTTTGCGCACTGGCGCTCACAGGCACGGCAGCTTATGCATTTATCGTAATTGCGGATGACTTCAAATTCCGCGGGAAAATAGTTCACAGGCATCTTCTTTTACCCTCCTCGTTGAGAGTTATGATAACAGGCTCTCCGCCCTTCGGCGACCATACATTTTCGCAGTCCGGGCATATCGCGCGGATAGCGCATTCCTCGCTTGCAATGTACGTTGTGTCGCCCTTTTCGGCAACTACCATTGACCGCAGTTTCAGCCGGTCGTTGAGCGCCATTAAGCCTCCGGTATAGCCGAGGATTATGGAGAACGGACCGGTTATGAGCAGTCCCGACATAGCCTGTCTCAGATAGCGGAGTTTCGCGGCGCGTTTCGGGTCGGTCTTTTCTATGCTGTCTATCTTGCTCCAGAACGGGGCGGCGATGACGCTTGCAACATCTTCAAGGGACAGGCTTTGCTTGCGGTTGAGCCAGTCGAAAATGTAGGTTATGACCTCGGTATCGGTGAGGAGCGTGCATTTATAGCCGAACATCTCTATGAACCGGCGGTTTGCGTCGTAGCTGGATATCTCGCCGTTATGTACGATCGAATAGTCAAGCAGTGCGAACGGGTGTGCACCTCCCCACCAGCCGGGGGTGTTTGTGGGATAGCGTCCGTGTGCTGTCCACGCATAGCCCTCGTACTCGTCCAGCCGGTAGAAGCGCCCCACATCTTCCGGGTAGCCTACCGCCTTGAACACGCCCATGTTCTTGCCGCAGGAGAACACATACGCGCCGTCAAACTCCGTGTTTATGCGGATAACGCACTTGACTGTGAACTCTTTCTCATCGAGCTGCGAGGATGTGAGTTTTGTGGGGCGCGGGTCAAGGAAGTACCGCCAGATCAGCGGCTCGTCCTTGATCTCGGGGATATGCCGTATCGGTATGCGGCTGAGGTTGATGATGTCGAAGTGACGGTCGAGAAATTCCTCGGTCTTGACTCTCGCCTCGGTATTATCGTAGAAAACGTGGAACGCGTAATGCTCCTTGTATTCCGGGTATATGCCGTAACCCGCGAATCCGCCTCCCAAGCCGTTTGAACGGTCGTGCATATACCCAATGGACTTAACTATATCGGCGCCGCTTACCCGTTTTCCGCTGCGATTTATGAATCCTGAAATTGCACATCCTGCAGGTATGCGGACTTCTCCTTCTTTGAAGCTCATTTTCTGAAACCTCCCGGAACTGTATTATTTCAATGGATTTATATTATCACGTTCTTTTGCGAATGTCAACCGAATTTGCAAGAAATATAATCGTAACTTGCATAATTTGTAGAAAGACAACATTTTAAACAGTTCCGGACAAGCTTTTTGCATAATTGTTACAAAATTGTTTCATGCGATTTTCGCCTTGCCAATGAACGCGATCAACGGCGAAAGCCACTGCACAGCGGTTTTGCTTGCCTTGAAACAATATTATAAAGGAATGGCGAAAGAAAGATTTCTGCAAGAATAAATAAAAAATATTGCAAAAACCTATTGACAAACCGAACCGTCTGTGCTATAATACGAATTGTGGAACGGCAAAGGCGCCGGTGCAGGGATAACTGTCTCTCACCGGCGCTTATGTTTTTGCAGCGACTGACGGCTGCAAGGCAGATAACCATATAGTTCTGATGATCAATATACGGTATTGCCGGCGGGCGCTTGCCCGCAGAAAGGAAGATACTTATGAAAAATGTTGCAGATTACTTCGGAGAAAACGTGTTCAACGAAAACGTGATGAAAGCAAGACTCCCCAAGGAGACTTTCAAGGCTGTCAAGAACACAATGGACAACGGCAAGCGCCTTGACCCGGCAGCGGCGGCGGTAGTCGCGAATGCGATGAAGGAATGGGCAATAGAAAAGGGCGCGACCCACTACACACACTGGTTCCAGCCCATGACCGGCATCACCGCCGAGAAGCACGACAGCTTCATCTCCCCCTCCGCGGGCGGCAGCGTGATAATGGAGTTCTCCGGCAAGGAGCTGATTCAGGGCGAACCGGACGCATCGTCATTCCCCTCCGGCGGCTTGCGCGCAACATTCGAGGCTCGCGGCTATACCGCATGGGACCCGACATCTTATGCGTTCATCAAGGACGGCGTTCTGTGCATACCAACGGCGTTCTGCTCCTACGGCGGCGAGGCGCTTGACAAGAAAACTCCGCTGCTGCGCTCAATGGAAGCTGTCAACAGACAGGCGATGAGAATATTGAAGCTGTTCGGCAACGAGAACGTCACATCGGTCAAGACTACCGTGGGACCCGAACAGGAATACTTTCTCGTTGACAAGGACGACTACGACAGGCGCAAAGACCTTATATATACCGGACGCACGCTGTTCGGCGCAATGCCGCCGAAAGGACAGGAGCTTGAAGATCACTACTTCGGCGTTATCAAGCCCCGTGTGCAGGCGTTCATGAAAGATCTGAACGAGGAACTCTGGAAACTCGGCATTCTCGCAAAGACCGAGCACAACGAAGTTGCACCCGCACAGCACGAACTTGCACCGATATTTGCAACTACCAACATTGCGGCAGACCATAACCAGCTCACAATGGAGATTATGCAGAAAGTCGCAAAGAAGCACGGACTTGTATGTTTGCTCCACGAAAAGCCCTTTGACGGTGTGAACGGTTCCGGCAAGCACAACAACTGGTCGATAAGCACCAACACCGGCGTGAACCTGCTCGAACCCGGAGATACGCCCCACGAAAACGCGCAGTTCCTGCTGTTCCTTTGCGCGGTCATCAAGGCGGTGGACGAATATCAGGACTTGCTGAGAATATCGGTCGCAAGCGCGGGCAATGATCACCGTTTAGGTGCAAATGAAGCGCCCCCTGCCGTTATCTCGGTATTCCTCGGCGAAGAACTGACGGAGATACTCGAAGCAATAGAGAAAGACGAACCCTACGGCGGCAAGGAAAAAGAACTGATGAAAGTCGGCGTTCATGTTCTTCCGAAGTTCCCGAAGGACACCACCGACCGCAACCGCACTTCCCCGTTTGCATTCACCGGAAACAAGTTTGAGTTCCGTATGCTCGGTTCGGCTGCATCTGTCTCCGGCTCGAATGTTGTTCTGAATACGGTAGTTGCGGAAGAGCTGAAACAGTTCGCGGACGAACTCGAAAACAAGCAGGACTTCACTGCCGCACTGCACGATCTCATTCAGCGCACCATAAAGGAGCACAAGCGCATAATCTTCAACGGCAACGGCTACGATGACGCTTGGATAGCGGAAGCGGAAAAGCGCGGACTGTCCAACCTCAAGACCACTCCCGACGCGCTGTCACACTGGCTCGACGAGAAGAATGTGGCGCTGTTCACAACACACAAAGTCTTCTCGGAAGCAGAAATGAAATCACGAAACGAGATACTTTTTGAGACTTACGAAAAGCTCATCAAGATCGAAGCGCGGACAATGGTTGACATGGCGTACCACGACCTGCTGCCCTGCATAAGCAAGTACATAAAGTACCTGAACAGCACCAACGTTTCCGCTTATGAAACGGAGACCGCGTCACAGCTCTCCGACCTGCTCGGCAAGGCGTTCCACGCGCTGAAAGACCTCGAAACGACACTTGAAAAAGCAGCCACCGAAAACGATGTTATCAAGAGCGCGTTCGTCTGCAAGGACGAAGTTATCCCGGCAATGAACAAACTGCGCGGATTTGTCGATAAGGCTGAAACTCTGACCGCCGCGGAATACTGGGCGATACCCACTTACGGCGAACTGCTGTTTGATGTAAGATGAGGAAGATAAACGAAGAATGTGGGGTGTTCGGCATTTACTCCGACACTCCGATCGACGCGGCGCACGAGGTCTATCTCGGTTTGTACGCGCTCCAGCACAGAGGTCAGGAAAGCGTTGGCATATCGGTCTGCGACGACGGCATAATGCGGCACCGCAAAGGCGCGGGGCTTGTGCATGAAGTCTTTGGCGAAGCCGAGTTGCAGGCGTTAGGCGCGGGAAATATTGCCGTCGGTCACGTCCGCTACTCAACCACGGGCGGCGGCAGTCCAGAAAACTTCCAGCCTCTCGTCGTCCGTCACATCAAGGGCAATATGTCCCTCGCACACAACGGCAACCTCACCAACGCGGAGCAGCTGCGGCGAAAATTCGAGCTGAACGGAGCGATATTCCACGGCACTTCCGACACCGAAGCGATAGCCTATTCCATAGTCGCGGCGCGGCTGAAATGCGGCTCCACGGAAGAAGCTGTGGAGCTTGCAATGAACGACATCAAGGGCGCGTATTCCTGCGTGCTTATGACTGCAACAAAACTGATAGCATTCCGCGACCCGAACGGGTTCAGACCGCTTGTTCTCGGCAAGACCGACGGCGGGTATATTGCAGCCTCGGAATCCTGCGCCATAGAGAGTGTGGGCGGAACGGTACTGCGGGACGTGAAACCGGGCGAGATAGTGGTTATCGGAAGTGACAGTCTGCGAAGCATAGAAACGCACTGCGGCAAAAAGCAAAGTCTCTGCGTGTTCGAGTGCATCTATTTTGCAAGACCCGACTCGGTGATCGAGGGAATGCCCGTTCACGAATGGAGAATGAGCGCGGGCAGGGCGCTTGCAAGATCTGCTCCGGCAGACGCGGATATCGTGATAGGCGTCCCGGATTCCGGTATAGACGCGGCACTCGGTTACTCAGCCGAAAGCGGCATACCCTACGCCACCGGCTTCGTCAAGAACCGCTACATCGGGCGCAGCTTCATACAGCCGAAGCAGTCCGAACGGCGTGACGCGGTACGGATAAAGCTGAACGCGGTGGCGAGCGCGGTAGCCGGAAAGCGCGTGGTAATGGTAGATGATTCGATAGTGCGCGGAACGACGAGCGCCCGGATAGTGGGACTGCTCAGAAGCGCTGGGGCAAAGGAAGTCCATGTTCGCATCTCCTCACCGCCGTTCAGATTCCCGTGTTACTTCGGAACCGACATCGACTCGCAGGAAAACCTGATAGCGTGCAGATTCACAGACGTTTCGGAGATCGCAGAAGCGATCGGCGCTGACAGTCTCGCGTATCTCAGCGTAGAGGACGCAAAAGCGCTGACGAGCTGTGATATCTGTGACGGCTGCTTTACCGGAGATTACCCGGCAGATGTGAGCGGCTGCGGCGAAAAGAACAAATTTGAAGAGAAGATACATAAATCAAACTGAAATAAATGTGTAGAAACTAAAAACAAGCAATGGGGCTTGACGGAGGATAACTCTGCCTTGCCCCATTTGCATAAAGAAAGGAATTGATCTTATGGATGCCAACAACATCATGCAAGCAGTAGATACCGAAATATTCGGCATCTGGTACCTTATCGGTGCAGCCCTCGTGTTCTTCATGCAGGCGGGTTTTGCAATGGTCGAAACAGGCTTTACCCGTGCCAAAAACGCGGGCAACATCATAATGAAGAACCTCATGGACTTCTGCATCGGCACCGTCGTGTTCGCACTTCTCGGCTTCGGTCTGATGATGGGCGAGGACGTGCTGGGCGGGTTCTGCGGAATGCCTACCCTCGGCGTATTCACCGACTATGCGCATTTTGACTGGTCGCCCTTCGTGTTCAATCTCGTGTTCTGCGCGACTGCGGCAACTATCGTTTCCGGCGCAATGGCAGAGCGCACGAAGTTCCTGTCGTACTGCATTTATTCGGGCGTTATCAGCCTTGTGATCTACCCCATTGAAGCGCACTGGGTATGGGGCGGCGGCTGGCTGGTGCAGCTCGGTTTCCACGATTTCGCGGGTTCTTGTGCGATACATATGGTGGGCGGTGTCTGTGCGATAATCGGCGCGGCAATGGTAGGTCCGCGTATCGGCAAATTCGACAAGGACAAGAAGCCTAAAGCTATCCCCGGTCACTCTCTCACCCTCGGCGCACTCGGCTGCTTCATCCTCTGGTTCGGCTGGTACGGCTTCAACGGCGCGGCTGCAACCTCCGGCGGTCAGCTCGGCTCTATCTTCGTGACAACAACTATCGCTCCGGCAGTCGCAACTGTCGTGTGTATGATATTTACTTGGTTAAGATACGGCAAGCCCGATGTGTCCATGTGCCTGAACGCGTCTCTTGCGGGACTTGTGGGAGTTACGGCAGGCTGTGATGTTGTGGATGCGCTCGGTTCTGCTATAATCGGTGTTGTATCGGGACTTCTCGTTATCTTCGGCGTTTGGTTCCTCGATAATGTTCTCAAAATAGATGACCCTGTGGGTGCTGTGGCAGTCCATTTCTGCAACGGCGTGTGGGGTACTCTCGCGGTCGGACTTCTCGCAAATCCGGAAGTTCCCGGCTACGCTCTCGCAAACGCAAACGGTGATACACTCGCGGGTCTGTTCTACGGTGGTGGATTTGAGCTGCTCGGATTACAGGCTCTCGGATTTGTGACAGTCGCGGCATGGACGGCAGCTTGCATCACCGTGACATTCCTCATCATCAAGAAAACTATCGGTCTGCGCGTCAACCGCCATGAGGAGGTTGTGGGACTTGACGCGACAGAACACGGCTTGCAGTCCTCCTACGCGGACTTTATTCCGACAATGCACATCGAGACTACCGCTTCGGGCAAGGAAAAGGAAGTCGCAAACGTTATCCCTGTGGTATCGGAAGAAAAGGCTGTTCCCGTGCAGCACCGCAAGGCTGAGAACACAGCTTCCGATGTGAAGATGACAAAGGTTGACATAATCACCTCAATGGAGAAGTTCGACCAGCTCAAATCCGCGCTGTACGCTATCGGCATCACCGGAATGACAGTTACCAACACCATGGGCTGCGGTATGCAGAAGGGCAAGACCGAGTTCTACCGTGGAGTTCCCGTAACACCGCAGTTGCTCCCGAAAGTTAAGGTCGAAGTCGTTGTGTGCAAGGTGCCTGTCGAAGACGTTGTAAGTGCCGCTAAGAATGCGCTCTACACAGGAAATGTCGGTGACGGCAAAATCTTCGTTTACGACGTTGAGGACGTTATGAAGATACGCACAGGCGAGTCGGGATATGACGCGCTGCAGGACAATGCTTAAAAGACAACATTCCCTTTATAATAGTTGGCTGAAAAGACAGGAGCGCTGCTCATTCCGGGCGGCGCTCCTGCCTTTTTTGGTGATTCACGGTATTGACATAATTGTCCGGCAATACGCATAAACAACAGGCGGTTGACTTTTGTAAAGGGACGTTTTTTATTTTCGTAAAATGCTTGCTTTTTTGTGGGAAATATGGTATTATATTATTGCGACATAAACCGAATAAACAAGTACCTCACCGTGTATTTCTATCTATGGTAGAAATATAGGCTTTTTCGTCACGGTGAGGTAGGTACTCTCTTCTTCGTTTCGGTTTGTGTCGCAGCAATCAAGCTTGTATTTTTACGGTGCGCAGCTTGATCGCTGCGCATTTTTGTTTGTGCCGGAAGAAGCGCCGTGGAAAGGAAAGAACAAAATGGCTAAAAATGGAGAAAAAAAGGGATTGTCTTGTTCTGGAATGATCGGTGCATCTATAAGAAGCAATTTTACATTTGGATTTAACGTAAACGAAAATGATACTTACAGTATAGTTCATTGCGTTTTTGACGATTCTGTGATCCTTGACAGACGGTGAAACAAAACACCCCCGTGAGCAGCAAAACTCACGGGGCTTGTTTTATCATATAACCGGTGCAGCGGGACGCTGCCGCGGGGTTCGGGGCGGCGTCAGCCCCGAAACTGCCTGTTAAGGCGCGCGCAAGCGCTGTTACACTTCCCTGAAATACGCAATATAACTCTGGAAATCTCCCCACATATTCGGGATATGGAACCCGTTGTTCATCAGGAACGCGCCGCTGAATACACGTCCGGACTCCTCATGCTTGTAGTACTTCGACTTGTCGAGACCTTTGAGTTTCAGACGATGCTCGAACACGCTCGGTTCTTTCAGCACGGTCACATATTCCAGCAGAGTTTCGCTCTTGTCCTTCGAGACAAACTGCCACGCGTCGAAGCGGTCGTTTGCGAACGGGTCTCCTATGCGGTAGTAGTCGCCGGTGCGCACAAGCGGATTGTACTTGTTGAACTCCGCGATCTGGTCTTTTATCGCAGCCTTGTCGTCGTCGCTGATACGGGTAACGTCAAGTTCATAGCCGAAAGTACCCACCATTGCGACGTGTCCGCGGGTCTTGAACGGGGTGATCCTGCCTACGCAGTGGTTAGGGCTATCGGAAACGTGCGCACCGAAGCATGAGCAGGGATAGCACATTGACGTACCGTACTGTATTTTCAGCCTCTCGATAGCATCGGTGTCATCACTTGTCCATATCTGCGGCGAATAGTACAGCATACCCGCGTCAAAGCGTGAGCCGCCGCCCGCGCAGTTCTCAAGCAGCAAGTCGGGGAAATCCGTCAGCAGTCGCTCCTGCATCTCATAAACTCCGAGAACGTAGCGGTGCCATATCTCGCGCTGTCTCTCCGGCGGGAGTATCTCGTTGCCGACTTCACAGAGCTGGCGGTTCATATCCCACTTGACATATTCGATGTTCGCGGAGGACAGTATCTCGTGCATACGTCCGTAGATGTAGTCCCGTATCTCCTTGCGCGAGAAGTCGAGAACCAGCTGCGAACGGGCAGTGGTGCGGGGACGTCCCTCTATGTGCAGGCACCAGTCGGGGTGAGCCTTGTAAAGCTCGCTGTCCGGGCTTATCATTTCCGGCTCGAACCAGATACCGAACTTCAGACCGATCTTGTTCACCTCGTCAACGAGATATTTCAGACCGCCCTTGATCTTATCCTCGTTCACGAACCAGTCTCCCAGCGAGGAGCGGTCATCGTTTCTGTGACCGAACCAGCCGTCGTCCATGACCAGCATCTCGATGCCTGCTTTCTTTGCTTCACGCGCGATATCGAGCAGCTTGTCCGTGTCGAAGTTGAAGTATGTTGCCTCCCAGTTGTTGATGAGTATGGGGCGGCGGATATCCTTCCACTTGCCGCGAATGAGGTTGTTCCTCATGACATCGTGGAAGTTTCGGGACATCTTTCCGAGACCCTCCGCCGAGTAAGATATAATGACTTCGGGAGCCTGGAAGCTCTCGCCGGGTTCAAGGTGCCATGAGAAGTCGTAGGGGTTCTCACCCATTACCACTCTCGTCTTTTCATACTGGCTGACTTCCGCCATAGCGAGGAAGCTTCCCGACCAGCAGAGCGCGAATCCGTAGCACTCGCCGTAGTCCTCGGTCGCGGTATGATCGCATATCGCAATGAAGTTGTTGTGCGCATGGCTTGTAGCGCCGCGGTTGGAATCTATGGACTGCTTGCCGAAGCGCAGCGGGAAACGCTGTACATGGCGCTCTCTCGCCCATGTTCCGTGGAGCGTTATCATATCGTAGTCCATTCTGTCAAGTTCCACGCAGCAGGAGAGCAGGCGAAGCAGTTCCAGCGGGTCACTGCCCCTGTTGGTGACTTTCACCGAACGGGTGATGATATCCACCTTCTCGAAAACGCTGTACTGCAATACTATTTCAAGTCCGGTGTGGGGATCCTCGCAGATGAGATCGAGTGAAGTCACGTCATCATCGGTATTGGCAAATGTCGCCGGCAGACCCTCCAACTTCTTCTTGCCCTTGTAGATCTCGTGACGCTTGTAGTATATCTCGCAGGCTGTCATACCGAGCTTGTCACGCACCTGCATACAGGGTTCGCGGAAATCCGCGACTCCGCTTGTGGAAAACTCTATTGCCGCGCAGTCGAAAGAGTGCGGTCCCATAGCGTCATGTACTGCCGGCACGAACGGCGCACCGTCCGGTATTCGCAGGTTGTAGGTGAGGTCAGTCTCCGGAACAGTTGCTCCGTAGTATAAATGCAGAAGGTTTTTGCTTTCCGTAACATGGAAAGCGTAGGTGGAGCAGGGCGTGTCAAGCTTGAACACGCGGGCTTCGTTGTCATAAACTATTGGCATAGTAAGATTTCCTTTCGTATTTTCAGATTTATAGAACCGGCTCGTTGCCCTCGTTGTTCACTTCCTGGGTGTGCAGGGCAAAAACGGTGACAAAGTACAGCAGACCCGAAATGACCAGTGCCGTTCCGAGACTTACTATGACATTCAGCGCAGTCACGTCGTCGGACTGCGACACCGATTCGAGGGAGGAGAGCAGAACGCTTCCCGATTCCCCGGACTTTCGCGCCGCCGCCAGTGAGATAGAATTCAGCGCGAACGGATTGAAGCGGTCAACGCGGAAAAATCCCAGTATCGTCGGGAGCGTCATCTGCATTATTATAACGGCTGCTACCGCGACGTTTGAACGTCCGACGCATATACCGATGCAGAACTGCACTGCCGTCGAAAACGCCAGATAAACACCGGCGCAGACTGCGCTCAGCCATACCATGTTCCAGTCAAGACCGCCCGGGAAGATAAGCGTTGCCGCACCGGCTCCCGCCATTACGGATATGATCGTGACAACAAACACGCTTACCGGGTAGATAATGAACTTCGGCAGAGCGTATCTCTCCGCTGTAAGTCCCGCGCACTGCGGGATTATGACCGAACGTTTCTTCTGTTCGCCGCCCGCCGCGCTTTTGAAAATGAAGAGCAGGACGATAGAGCCGATACCGGCGATATACTCGATATTGTACATAACGATGTCGGAGGCGGAGAAGCTTGAAAACTCGTCCGCAAGCTGAGAATACGACTCGTCCGGCATTGCGTCTTTCATTACCTGCATCATCTGCGAGGTGAATCCGAACATCACAGGCGACATAAGCGCCAGCGCCACCATTACGATTATGACAGCCGCAAGCCTCCCGCCGCGTGAGAAGAACATGAATTCCTTTTTAAATCCGTTTATCAACTCCAATGACCTCCCACTATGCTGAGATATACCTGTTCGAGGGTGGGGCGGGACAGCTTCACGCCGGATACCGGAATGTCGTTATCCGCGAGGATACGCATTGCCGCGGTCATTCCCGCCTGAGCGTCCTTTACGTCCGCGGTGATAAGTCCGATCTTCTCATGGATATCCACTTTTTCGGCAAACTCCGCAGCGCGGAAAAGTCCGTAAGCGCGTTCGTCCGGTGCGGGGAGCTGTATTTCCACACAATCCATGCCGTAGCTTGCGAGTATCTCGTCAATGCTGCCCTCCACGGCAAGTCTGCCGTCCCGGAGTATCCCGACTCTGTTCGCGACACGCTCGACGTCGCTGAGAATGTGGGTGCAGAGCAGTATTGTGGAACCCGTATCCGACAGGTTCCGTATTATGTTCATTACCTCGGCGCGCCCCTCGGGGTCAAGAGCCGAGGTCGGCTCGTCGAGTATCAGCAGATCCGGCTTGTTGAATATTGCCGCGGCAATGCCGAGCCTCTGCGTCATACCGCGGGAATACCCCTTGATACGGCGCTTTCCGCCCTCTGTCATACCGGTTATCGCAAGGCAGGCGGCGATACGCTGTTTCACGTCCCCTTTGAATTTTGTGCAGTAGGCGATGTATCCGAGATACTCATATCCGTTCATGTACTCATACATCGAGGGCGTTTCCGGCAGATATCCTATCTTAATGCTGTTTGTGCCGTCCTCACCGAGTATTATCTCACCGTCGTCCTTCGGGATAATGTTGCAGATAATGCTCATAGTTGTGGTCTTGCCGCAGCCGTTCTTTCCCAGAAAGCCGTAAACATCGCCTTTGTTTATGGTCATGTACAGCCCGTCAAGTACCCTGAAGTTCTTGTAGCTTTTGTGCAGATTTCTGATCTCAAGCATTTTATTTAACTCTCGGCTTTCTTCCGGTCAGGAATTCCACGGAACGCTCGATCGAGGTCCTGACGTGTTCCATTTCCGGTTTGTGCAGACTTCCCGCGTTGCGGTAGTCGAAGCTGTTGCAGAAGTCGTTCACGTCGGAGTTGAGCTGTTTCACATACTCTTCCACCAGCGTGTCGAGATCCTTCTGAAACTGCGGCAGATCACCCTTTTGCAGCTTTTCCGCCGCTTTCCGGTTCAGCATATTGTAGTGGGGAACGCAGATATAAGGCTGCGCCTTGAACAGATTGCGGAACTTTCCGTCCTTTACATACATGACGAAGAAAGTCTCCAGCATATGATCCATTCCCCAGTTCACCTTGCTGCATACGAAGCAGGTAGTTTCTATTTCCGCGGACTTCTTAGCCTTTGCGTTCTTAGAGAAGAATATACTCTTTTTCTCGAAGATGCTGTGTCTCGCGTTTTCAAGGTATGTGTTGAGCATAAGCGCCAGCGACAGCCGGTTGTTCTGCTGCATCAGCATTTCAAAGTGGGTATAGCAGAAGCCCAGTTCGTTTGTCTCCTGCCGCACGTCCGGCTCCATCATCGCCGCGCCCATGATGTACTCGCTGATATGCTGCTCAACGGTGTCTCTCATACGGCAGAACGGGCAGCCGTCCTTCGGCTCGAATACCTCGTTTATCGGTATTGTAAGTATGCTTTCTCTCATGGTTTACCTCAGTTTGTGTGATTCGCTGTCAAATCGCCCAGTCTATCGGCTCTGTCCCTTTGCTTTTCAGGAACTCGTTGCAGCGCGAAAAGTGCCTGCACCCGAAGAACCCGTAATGCGCGGAAAGCGGCGACGGGTGTGCGCTGGTGAGTATAAGGTGCTGCGGGTTGGTTATAAGCGGCACTTTCGACTTTGCGTTGCGCCCCCACAGAATGAACACCACCGGCTTCTCCCGCTCGTTGAGCAGAGAGATAACGCGGTCTGTGAACACTTCCCAGCCCTTGTCCTTGTGGCTGTTCGCCTGACCCTGCCGCACGGTGAGGGACGTATTCAGCAAAAGTACGCCCTGCGCCGCCCACTTCGTCAGATCGCCGGACTGCGGTATCGGAAGTCCGAGATCGGAGTTCAGTTCCTTGTAGATGTTTTTCAGCGACGGCGGCGGCTCGACTCCCGGACGCACCGAGAATGCCAGTCCGTGCGCCTGTCCCGGCTCATGGTAGGGATCCTGACCGAGTATGACCGCCTTCACCTTTGCGTAAGGCGTGAATTTCAGCGCATTGAAGATGTCGTACATATCCGGGTATATCGTAAAGCCCTTGTATTCCGCTTTCAGAAACTCCCGGAGCTGAATGTAATACGGCTTGTCAAACTCGCCTTTTAGCAGTTCGTCCCAGTCGTTGCCAATGTTGACCATGCGTCATTATTCCTCTATCCAGACCTTCTTCATAACTACGGGGGTAACGGGCTTGTCCGCGTAGTCGGTCTCGGTATCTGCTATCTCATCTACCACGTCCATACCCTCGACTACCTTGCCGAATGCCGCGTAGCTTCCGTCGAGGTGCGGAGCGTCACGGTGCATGATGAAGAACTGACAGCTTGCGGAGTTCGGGTCTGCCGCTCTCGCCATTGAAAGCACGCCGCGGGTATGCTTTAAGTTGTTCTCGAAGCCGTTTGCCGCGAACTCGCCCTTGATATGCTCGCCGGAGTTGCCGGTTCCGTTGCCGTGGGGGCAGCCGCCCTGTATCATGAAACCGCTTATGACTCTGTGGAATGTAAGTCCGTCATAAAAGCCCTTGTTTATGAGCTTTTCAAAGTTTGCCACCGTTTCGGGAGCGATCTCGGGGTAAAGCTCCGCTTTGATCTTCTTTCCGTTTTCAAATTCGATTATTACCATGTTACTGTTTCCTTCCTTTTACGATGATATATACGGTGAACGCGCCGACTGCCGCTACGGCAGCCGCGAGAACCGCAATGATTATTATGAGAACCGTGTCCGTTTTTTCGTCCGCGGACTCGGGGATCTCCGGTTGTATTTCCGCCGTGACCGGTGCCGTTTCTTCCGGTGCCGGGGGTTCGGCTGTGACAGCGGGCTCCGTCTGCTGTGAGGTTATGACGGGGGAGCGTTCGCCCTCTTCCGCGGCGGGATCCTCCGCTCCGAGGGGTTCGGTTTCCGCTCCGGCGGAGAAGTAGTGCCTGCGTTCCGCCTTGTCCGCGCGGTGGTTGAGTGCCAGCGCGTCCTCGCTAATGTCGAAGAACATATATTTCGGCTTTCCTTCTTTCCACTCGCCTTTTTCATAGTTCCCCGAGCCGTCCCAGCAGGGATCCGCCCATACCCAGCGCTGTTCCTTTTCGTACCAGAACGCCGCCCATTCGTGGTTCTGCGCTCCTCCGAGGTAGTCCTGATAGCTTACGTCAGTCTCGTTGTTGATGCCGCCCTTTATGTTCACCGCGTCTATTCCCGCAGCCTCCGCCATTGCGCAGAAAAGGTTGGTGAAGCCTGAGCATACGGTCCTGCTTTTTTTCAGAACATTACAAAGCGCAATGGTCTCTATATCCACATTCGTGCTTTTCGCGTCCATATCGTAGTAGATCTTTTCGGAAATGAAGCGCGAGATCGCACGGGCTTTTTCATAATCGTCGTCAATGCCCGCGGTTATCTGTTCCGTGAGAGCCGATATCTGCTCAAGCGTGGCATTGATCTCTCCTGTGTCCTTTGTGGGGCTGAGGTACAGCGCCGCAGCCTCCGCGGGAGCCTCGTATATGTGTTCAAACACGTTCCTGTTGGTTTTCTCAAAGCCGCTTACCGGGAAATACCAGCCGTTTGTGCTGTCGTAGAAGATGTTGTATCTGAGAGACGCTCCGGAATTCAGCCTTACTGTAAGACGGTGGATCCCGTCGCTCGCCGGCATGGTAAGCTCCGCTTCATACGAGCCGTCCTCATGCCCTTTCATAGAGTATGATCCCGGCATATCGTCGGTGTTTTTGTCGATGTACAGCTTTCTTATATTGTCGCCGGTATATACTCCCCGCGCGGTGATCGTGTTCCCGTTTGTTTCAAACACGGAGTAATTGTCGCCGGTGTTTGATGTGCGTATCAGATTTACCCGCGAGGACGGCAGGAATACCTCTCCCTCGTTTTCGGAGTACACCGTAAGACCGCAGATCAGATACGAAACAACGATCAGTGAAACACACATTAAAATCAGTTTTACCCGCCTTTCGTGAGAAAAGCGGGTGTTTATAAAACTCAAAATACTTCCTCCTGTGAGGGATCAGAGCATCTTCTTCAGTTCTTCCTTGTCCGGGCTGTAGAGCAGAGCGATGTCTCTTGTTATAATGTTGTCGCGCGTGAGACGCTTGAGGCTCTCGTTCATTACTCTCATGCCTATGCCGGCGCTGGACTGCATTACCTGCTCTATCATGTGGACTTTTTCGGTACGGATATTGTTGGCGCAGGCATCGGTGTTGATAAGTATTTCAAACGCTGCCACACGTCCTCTTTCCTGGCTGATACACGGTACAAGCATCTGGGAGATGACTCCGCGCAGGTTTCCGGAAAGCTGCGAGCGTATCTGGTTCTGCTCCTCGGACGGGAATACGTCGATGATACGGTTTATGGTCTGTGCTGCACCCGTGGTGTGCAGAGTACCGAGAACGAGATGTCCTGTTTCGGCGGCTGTGATAGCGAGACGGATAGTTTCGTAGTCGCGCATTTCTCCGACGAGGATAACGTCCGGGTTTTCACGCAGACCGCTTCTCAGCGCGGAGTTGAAGTCCGAAACGTCTGTGCCGATCTCACGCTGGTGGATCGTCGCTTTCTTCGCTTCATATATATACTCCACAGGATCCTCGATAGTGAGGATATGGCAGGGGCGTCCCTGGTTTATGTAATCCACCATTGTTGCGAGGGTGGTTGACTTGCCGGATCCGGTAGGACCCGTGACAAGTATGAGTCCTTTCATTTCCTTTGTCAGTTCTATCGCGGCATTGGGGAGCATGATATCCTTGAATGACGGAACGTGTTCGTTGAGCAGACGGATAGCCGCCGCGAGTTTTCCGCCGTTCTGATGATAGACGTTTACTCTTTGCCGCGCGCCTGTTGAGCAGCTGAACGAGAAGTCGAGGTCTATGTTTTCACCAAGCTTTCTTTCCTGATCCGCGGAAAGCATAGAGAGAATAAGTTTGTTGGTATCGTCGTCCTTCATGTCGAATTTTTTGAGTTCGCCGTTGATACGGACTGCCGTCGGAGCGCCGACGGTGAGGTGGATATCCGAAGCGTTCTTGCTGCGCGCAAAATTCACAAGCTGATCGATAGTCATAACAAATTCCTTCCTTTGAGTGTTTTATTTGATCTTGAACTGTATGCCGCTTACCGAGAGGTAAACCTCCTGTGCGGTGTTTGCGATACGCTGGTTCACCATGCCCATGATATCGCGGAACGCTATCTGTCCGGCGGTCATAGGCACGACTGAGAAGCCGGGCTCTACGGTGATGATAACGAGTGCGCCGTTGAGTTCGAGAGTGCGGGTCATGCACTCTATTACGTTGTTCACGCAGGTAGAACGGACTTTTTCGAGTTCTTCCTTCGAGATATTCTCGATATCCTGTACCATTGAGTGCATTATGTTCATCACATATCCGCTGAGGTCATCGAGAATGTAGAACTTGTGATCTTTCATCAGCGAAACGGGATCTTTGACATTGTTGACGATCTCCCATGTCACATCGTTTTCCCTGTTTGAGTATTCGAGTCGGTTCAGTGTTTCTTCGGGCATTTCCGGGCTTGTGTTCATGTACAGAACGTTGTCGCAGGTTCTGAAATACGATATAGCCCAACGGCTTTTTCCGCTTGCGGCTCCGCCTGTTACGAGGGTAATGCTTGCCATTTTTTTGATCCTCCGGGGCTGTTATGAGTTGTCGAACTTTATGCGTATCCGTTGAGCGCCGGTGTAATGCTCGCGGCACGCATATATATACATTAATTATATACAATTCTATATAAAAAGTCAAGGTTTTCGCAAGATATTTTACACTTTGTTCATAAAACAGTTTCATGTTGCTGCTTTGACGATGAAAAGTGCGGCTGTTAAAGGCGGCGCATTTCATTCTCTTTCTGTCTCCGGAGAGGAAAGAACAAAAGTGCCGTGCTTTGTGCATCTCCGCATCGCTTTGCGGCGGGAACGGGCTGTGGGGGAATGTCGGTATGGATTAGTGTAAAAATGCCCCGGCTCAATGTGATATATGGGTGAAATTTGAAAAATGCACAAAAAGGACTTGTAATATTTGTATATTTGTGATATAATATAGTTTATGCTTTTAATATAGTATGTCAACCGGACGCGGGCAGACACATTCCTTCCTTTTTCGCCCGCAGGTTACAGTATGTTTGTTGGAATAAAGGAGACAATAAGATGGACAGATTTTCGGAACAGCTCGTTACAAAGCAGTCAACAGGCAAGGATATGTTTTTGCGCGGTCTGCTGGTTGCTGCGGGCATCCTGCTTGTGGGCGCGATCATATTCTTTCTGACGGGTCTCGGCGCGATGATGGTGGCGATAGTGCTGTCGGCTGCGGTGATATGGGGGCTTGTGTGGCTGCTCCAGGGGACTTTCACCGAGTACGAATACATCGTTACCAACGATGATCTGGATATAGACAAGATCACCGGCAAGCGCAAGCGCAAACGCCTTATCACGCTGAGTCTGCGCGAGGCGAAGCAGCTTGAGGAGTATAAACCCGATACGGAGATAAAGGCAGATGTCACCGTAATGGCGCATGACGAGACAGGCGTGGATCTTTACTGCTTTGTCTGCGGCTCGAAAGAGTACGGGGATATCGCGGTGGTGTTCAATCCCGACAAACGGACTCTTTACAATATGATAGGCGGCTTTTCGCCCGCTGTAAGAAACAAATACGCGGAGCTTTACGAGAAGATCGCTCCAAAAGATACAGAAACAGAGAATGACGATGACGATGCGGAGAGTGCTGAGGTTACGGAAACAGTGAACGATACGCCGGCGGATACCGGCACGGAGGAATGATTTGAAAAAAGCACTCGCCAAAAGCGCGTTTCGTGAGATACGCTCAACACTCAGCCGCTTCCTTTCCATATTCGGCATTGTGGCTATCGGCGTGGGATTTTTTGCCGGAGTAAAGGCGGCGGCTCCCGATATGCGCAATACCGTCGATGACTATCTTGACAGCGCGAAGCTTATGGATCTGCGGCTGGTATCGACTTACGGCTTCGATGAAAACGACATAGCGGCGATCTCTGAGCTTGAAGGCTCGGAGGTGTATCCGTCGTACTTCACGGACGTTATCGCACGGTATGAAAACCGTTCTCCCGCCGCGGTGCGCTTGATCTCGCTGGGAGATGCCGTTCTTTCGGAGAAGATGAACAGGCTCATTCTCGTTGAGGGCAGATTCCCCGAAAACGAGCATGAGTGTCTGGTGAACTCCACAAAGATGATGGGCGGTCCTTCCGTGGGAAACAAAGTGGTGTTTACCGACAACAAGGGCAATGTCCCGGACGATATGCTGTCGGTGAACGAATATACAATTGTCGGCAAGGCGCGGTCCTCCATGTACATAGACAAGACTACCCGCGGCAGCACGTCTGTGGGCAACGGTTCTATCGAGTCGGTGTATTACATTCCGGAGGAAAATTTCTGTGTTGAGTACAATACCGAAGTGTATGTGCGGCTGCCGGAACTGGACAAGTACAACTGCTACAGCGAGGATTACAAGGACAGGGCGGAGGATATCGCGGATATTGCGGAGGAAATAGGAAAACGCAGGGCAAAAGAGCGTTTTGCGGAGATAAAGGACGAGGCGGACGAAAAGCTTGCCGATGCGGAAAAGGAACTCTCCGACGCGGAAAATGAGTACAACGAGAAGATAGCCGATGCGGAAAAGGAGATAGCCGACGGTGAAGCCGAGATAGCCGAAAATGAGCAGAAGCTTATTGACGGTGAAGCGGAGATCGCGGAGAACGAACAGAAGCTGCTTGACGCGGAAGCCGAGATAGCCGAAAATGAGCAGAAGCTTGCGGACGCGGAGAAAGAGCTTGCGGACGGCGAGAAAGAACTTGCAGACGGCGAAGCTGAGATCGCGGAAAACGAGAAAAAGCTGCTGGACGGCGAAAAGGAGATCGCTGAGAATGAGCAGAAGCTTCTTGACGGCGAAGCTGAGATCGCTGAGAATGAAAAGAAGCTGCTTGACGCGCAGAAAGAGATAGACGAGAACGAGAAGAAGCTGAACGATGCGGAAAAGCAGTACAAGGACGGGCTTGCCGGATATGAAAGCGGCTTGAAGCAGTATGAGGACGGACTTGCGGAATACGAAAAGAATGCCGCGGAGTTTGAAGAGAAAAAGGCTGAATTTGAAGCCGGTCTTGCGGAATACAATGACGGCGCGGCGGCTCTCGAAGAGGGAAAACAGCTGCTGGAGACACAGAAAGCGCAGCTTGAAGCGGCAAAAGCGCAGGCTGCCGCGGCTATGGGCATTCCGGAACTTACCGCCGAGATGATGCAGATGTACGCGTCCGCAAGCCCCGAAATAGCGCAGCTTCTCGCGGGGCAGCAGGCGGTTGATGCCGCGGAAGCGGAGATCGCTCAGAATGAAGCGGCTCTTGCGGCTGCAAAATCGCAGCTTGACGAAGCGCAGGAGCAGATAAACGCGGGAGAGATGCAGCTTGCGGAGGGCAAGAAAACTCTCGATGAAAGCAAGGCGCAGCTTGACGAAGCGGAGAAAACGCTTGCCGGCGCACGGAAAGAAATAGATGACGGCAGAAAGCAGCTTGAGGACGGAAAAGCCGAACTTGCGGACGGCAGAAAGCAGCTTGACGATGCAAAAGCCGAACTTGCGGACGGACAAAAGCAGCTTGATGACGCGAAAGCCGAACTCGCGGACGGGCGAAAACAGCTTGAAGAGGCAAAGGAAAAGCTTGCGGACGGAAGAAAAGAAATGGAGGACGGCAGACGTGAGTTTGAGGACGGAAAGCGCGAAATAGCCGACGCAAAGCAGGAGGTAGCCGACGGGTGGGCTGAACTGAACGATGCGAAAACCGAACTTGCGGACGGAAAGAACGAGATCGCGGATGCCAAAGTGAAGCTGGAGGACGGTAAAAAGGAGCTTGAGGAGAAGAAAGCCGAGGGTGCCGGAAAGATAGCCGATGCGAAGGAGGAGCTTGCGGACGCGCGCAAAGAGGTAGATGATCTTTCCGAGCCGAAGTGGTATGTGTTCACCCGCGACAACAATCCCGGTTACTCGGAATACGGCGAGAACGCCGACAGGATAAACAACATTGCGGGAGTTTTCCCGGTATTCTTTATAATAGTAGCAATGCTGGTCTGCCTTACAACTATGTCACGAATGGTTGAGGAGCAGCGCGTGAGCATCGGTACGCTGAAAGCTCTCGGCTACGGCAGCGGCGACATCATCTTCAAATATATGTTCTACGCGGTGTCGGCAACGATACTCGGTTCTGCGTTCGGTGTAGCGGTGGGAATGTACCTGTTCCCGTATGTCATAATCTCGGCATACGGAATGATGTATGACATACCGGGAATGTCGATAAACATTGACTTTGTTACGGCGCTGACCGCGGGCGCGGTGTTCACCGCCGCAACGGCCGCTGTGGTATATCTCACGTCACGTTCCGCGCTGGCGGAGCAGGCGGCTCAGCTTATGCGCCCGAAAACTCCGAAAAACGGCAAGCGCATACTTCTTGAACACATCACTCCGCTGTGGAAGCGTTTCAGTTTCAGCAGCAAGGTCACTGCGCGCAATCTGTTCAGATACAAGCGAAAGATGCTTATGACGGTGATAGGTATTTCCGGCTGCACCGCGCTGCTGCTGACGGGACTTGCGCTTTATGACGCGATAAACGACATAATTGCGAAACAATTCGATGACATACAGGATTATCAGGGGATCTACGCCTACGATCGTGAAGAACACCCCGAAGCTGCCGATAAGACCGCCGATATCATAGCGGCTCACGGCGGCGAGAGCATACGGGTATTTCAGAAGCTTGTTACGGTGAATGCCGGCGGAAAGTCCGTGGACGCTTACATTGCGGTTCCCTCTGATCCCGTCAAGTTCACTGAGTTTTTCGATCTGCGCAGCCGCATCACCGGTGAACGGTACGCGCTTACCGACGATACCGTGTATATGGACGAGAAATCTACCATGCTGCTCGGGAACATCGGCGCGGGCGATACCATAGAAATAGAAAAGAGCGATACCGAGAAGTTCGGCGTTACTCTCACCGCGCCCTTTGAGAACTACCCGAACCACTATGTTTATATGACGGAAGCCGGGTATGAGCGCATTTTCGGAGAACCGCCGGAATACAACGTGCTGTATTTCCGCCACGGACTCGGCACCGGTGACGCACAGAGCGCGCTTGGCGAGGAAATGCTGGCTGTGGAGGGCTCGCTGAACGTAACGTTCAATTCCGATACAATGGTGACGTTCACTCACATGCTGGATACGCTGAGCATGGTAATTGCCGTCATAATAGCATCTGCGGGACTGCTGGCGTTTGTTGTGATGTACAACCTTACAAATATCAACATTACCGAGCGTATCAGAGAGATAGCTACTCTCAAAGTCCTCGGCTTCTATGACGGCGAGGTGGACAGCTACATCTTCCGCGAGAATATCATTCTTTCGCTGTTCGGCACGGGAGCGGGACTGATACTCGGGATATTCCTTGCGCAGTTCGTCATCACGACGGCGGAAGTGGATCTTGTCATGTTCGGGCGCAGCATCTACCCGATGAGCTTTGTCATAGCGGCTGCGGCGACTATGCTGTTTTCGGTGCTGGTCACGCTGGCAATGCACAAGCGGCTCCAGAATGTAAACATGATCGAAGCACTCAAATCTGTGGAGTAGGCTGGTTACTTCTGAGCAATATACGCTGCTTTCTGTATGTACCTCCGGGTTTGCACACCGCCATTTTACAGGTCTGCGGCAATTCGGTACAAAAAGCCGCAAAAGGACGCTGCCTGTATATATGGCACAGTTCGTTAAAAATAACACAATATATCTGATATAACCGGAAATAAGTATAAAATAATCTCGGAAAATTTTTAAAAAAAGTGAAACTTTTTGACCGAAACTTCCTACTACTTAAATGTAGGGGGTAAAAAGCGAGGTGAGCTTGTTGGGAAGCGATGCGCTTGATGCCTATTTCAATAAAGTCTATGGCGACACGTTCAAGGCGGTGTCCAGATTTGTTGTCAGCAAATGCGGCAGCGTGCAGGATTCCGAGGACATAGTTCAGAATATCTATACCCGCTTTTATCAGCGCATTGCCAAAAAAGGGTATGAGGATATCGAGAGCGCCGAGGCTTTTGTTATCAATATTGCCAAGTTCGAGTGCCGCAATTATTTCGGTGCAGTCAAGAAGCACAGCGTAAGCACAAGCTTCTCCGAGTACACCGAAGAACAGATGGTCGAGATCGAAAAGGAGATGTCCAAGGAGCAGAAAAACCTTGAGGATGTGCTCTGTAACGAAATTCTCGCAAAACAGATCTTCGACGATATTGCGCGTGACGATCCCGTGATCGGACGCATTTTCTATCTTCACTTCGTTTGCGATATGAAGCTTGACGACGTGGCAAAAGAGCTGGATCTTACGCTCTCTTCCGTCAAGAACAAGCTTTACCGCACTATCGAACGTCAGAAGAAAAAGTACGATTTATAAAACGAAAACCGAAAATTCTATACGAAAGGAGGATCAGCTTTATGAATACCAACGACTTTTATAAAGAATTGTTTGAGAAGTATGCTCTCGATGAAGAGAAGATCAGACGAAACGCTATAAAAGCCGCAAAAACTCCCGCATGGCAGAGAGCGGTATCGGCTCACTGGAAAACAGCAGCAGGCGCTGCGGCTGCGGTAGCGGTAACGGTCGGTGCGGTCGCATATACAGTAGGCGGCAGCAGCGGCAATATAGTTATTGATTCCTCCGAGACCCTGCTCACGGCTTCGCAGAGACTGCATGAAGCTGAGCAGAACTACTACAACGCAGCAACAGAGGGCGAACAGGGTGAAAACAAGACCAATATCTACGTTTCGTTCCTCGATGACCTTTGTTACAGCGATATGTATGTATCTTTATCCGCTCTTCCGGATTCCGACGATATAGAGATCGAGTGTCTCTATCTGAACGATTCCACTGTTATCCGCGGAAAGGACGCTGTTGACGCATACGCCGAAACAAGCGCTGACGTGCGGAATATTGCAGGTGCCAAGCTTTGCGCACCCGAAAAATGCTACAGAGATATCCAGGATCTGTCAAAGGTATATCTCGCGGAGCTTAGTTCCGAGAATATAAACGACGAAACATTCTCTCCCATAGATTTCAATGACGAGGATCCGCTTACCGACGCGAACGACTTCATCTCCACCACCGCGTCCGCGGAAGAGACAACAACACCGTTCTCGTTCACAAACGAGATCTCCTCTTCCGAACTCACTTCGGTTCTTTCCGATACCGCTGCAGGTACGACTTCCGGTTCTCCGGCTATCGACATCACTTCCGATACAACGGAGCCGCCGGCTGAAATATCGCTCACAGACGATACCGAGGCTGACGATCCCGAACTTATCGAAACAGACGACGATCAGAACGAGGTTTCCGTTTCCGATGACGACGACGATGATGATAACGGCGTTACCGAGATCGAGGAGAGTGAAACGGCAGCTTCCGAGGCTGCTCCCGCAGTAAGCGAGGAGGCTTACGAAACGACTGTGACCGAAGCTGAAACAACGGTTGAGGCATCTGAAATAACAGATGCGCCCACAGTCGGACTTATGACTCAGGTATATCACCTCAATGTCGCTAATTCCCTTGAAACGCTGCTTACAGGCGATCATGCGGTAGTTCTCACACGCGGCGAGGTTTATGTATACAAGCTGGGCGGTATCATAGAGACTCAGCCTGCGGTATATGAAATATCCAATCCGAAGATCGCATACAGTGACGACAGCATCGTGATACTCACGGGCTGCGGAGCAAGCGGACGGCGCAATACCGTAATGACGATCGACGCGGTTTCCGGCTCGGTGACCGTCAAGGACGCGGGCGAGAGTCTTGGCGAAGCGGAAATAGGCACTATCCATTACAGCCGCTCCGACAACAGATTCTTCCTGAAAGCTGTTTCGTCCTCCACAACTCTCATGTATGAGATCACGACGACCGGAGAGATCCAGTTCAAGCCGCTGTTTGAGTTCAGCGGGGCTGTTTCTCCGGCAGGCAGCCAGAACGGCAAGCTGTGGTTTACCGCTGCCGACGACAGTATGAAATATACGCTCTACTCATTTGACTGCAACAACGGTCAGTTCGTTGCCGAAGCTTCATTCGGGACGACGTGCAAGATCCGCAGGAGCAAGAGTTTTGAGAGCTTCATCATAAGCGCTTCCGATGCAGAGAACGACGCTGCGGCAACGTATGTATTTGATACGGCTCTCGGCAGTCTGGTTCCCGTTGATATCAGCGGAGATGCCGAGATCGCGGTTGTCAACGGCACGATATATGTGGGCGTGAACGACAGGAACTACATTGTTTCCTCCGGCGGAACACTCACGGAGACCGGTAACCGTGTTTCCTATACACGCAAGTCGAACAGCAGATATGTTGTGGCTTCCACAGACTCCGAAAAGGTAGTTGTGGCAGAGGGCAGCAATTGGGGCTGAAAGACGGCTCGCACTCAATTATGAGATCCGTCACAATTCATTGTCCTGAAAAGGAAATACAAATACCCGCCTGTGAAGTATTGCAGGCGGGTGTATCTATAGAACCGCTGATTAAATCGACATTAGAAATCTCAATGTTGATATTATATGACTTTCACGGCGTCGATTTTGGGGTAAAAGCGTTTTAATCAGTGGTTCCCTATTTTACGGCAGACAAAACGGCGGCATACCCGTAATAACCGGGTATGCCGCCGCTGTTTGTCAATAAAGTTTGTTTACTTTTCGCAGATGCTCGAATCTCCGTGAAACGGCATGGGTGCAGGGTCCTCCCTGCCGCGGTCCAGCCGCGTAGGCTGGCGCTGTCCGCGTAGGACGTCTGCCGAAAAAGGAACTTTTTCTACAGACTGCGGCGGCATACCCGTAATAACCGGGTATGCCGCCGTAAAACCTTTTTACCTGAGTATCGGTCAGAGCGTGAACGTGCCGCCGGTCTGCGCCTTGCGCCACTCCACGAACTCCTCATAAGTGCCGAGCTTGTCCCAGCAGCCTTTTTCCTTTATCTCAATTATCCTGTTTGCCACAGTCTGCACTATTTCGTGGTCATGGGAAGCGAAAAGGACGACGCCCTTGAAGTCCCGGAGACCGTTGTTTACCGCGGTTATGCTTTCGAGGTCAAGGTGGTTGGTGGGGCGGTCAAGTATCAGAGCGTTGGATTTGAACAGCATCATACGCGAGAACATACAGCGTACTTTCTCACCGCCGGACAGTACATTTACCGGTTTGAAGATATCATCTCCGGAGAATAACATTCTTCCGAGGAATCCGCGCAGATAAGTTTCTGTCACATCGTCGCTGTACTGCCGTATCCAGTCGAGTATCGACATCTCGCAGCCCGCAAAGAAGTGATCCGAGTCGATAGGGAAGTAGCTTGTGGTTATCGTGTTGCCCCACTTGTAGCTGCCCTCGTCCGGTTCAAGTTCGCCCATTATGATCTTAAACAGCGTGGTTATCGCTATTTCGCTTTCGCCGAGGAATGCGATCTTGTCCTCGCGTCCCACTGTGAACGATACATCGTCCAGCACCTTAACACCGTCAACGGTTTTGGAAAGCCCGCTTACCTGCAATATATCCTTGCCCGGTTCGCGTTCCATGTCGAAGCCGATGAACGGATAGCGGCGGCTGGAAGCGGGCATTTCCTCCACGGTCAGCTTATCGAGAAGCTTGCGGCGTGAGGTAGCCTGCTTGGACTTTGACTTGTTTGCCGAGAAACGCTGAATGAACGTCTGGAGTTCCTTGATCTTCTCCTCATTCTTCTTGTTCTGCTGCTTTATCATGCGCTGTATCAGCTGTGAGGATTCATACCAGAACTCGTAGTTGCCCACATACATTTTTATCTTGCCGTAGTCTATATCCACCGTGTGGGTGCAGACGTTGTTAAGGAAGTGTCTGTCATGGGATACAACGATGACCGTTCCGAAGTATTCCGCGAGGAAGTCCTCCAGCCACGCCACAGCGTCTATGTCAAGGTGGTTGGTAGGCTCGTCCATGAGGATTATGTCCGGGTTGCCGAAAAGCGCCTGTGCGAGCAGCACCTTGACTTTCTCGTTACCCGCGAGGCTTGACATCTGGCTGTACATAATGCTTTCGTCAAGACCGAGACCCTGTACGAGCTTGGAAGCGTCGCTCTCGGCTTCCCAGCCGTTAAGTTCCGCAAATTCTGCCTCCAGTTCGCTGGCGCGGTTGCCGTCCTCTTCGGTGAAGTCCTCCTTTGCGTACAGTTCGTCCTTTTCCTTCATAACGTCGTAAAGGCGCTTGTTTCCCATTATCACAGTGTCCTGCACCGTATATTCGTCGAACGCGAAGTGATCCTGACGCAGTACCGACATACGCAGATCTTTCGGGATCGTTACGCTTCCGGTTGTGGGTTCGAGTTCTCCGTTGAGTATTTTCAGAAATGTGGATTTTCCTGCTCCGTTTGCGCCTATAACGCCGTAGCAGTTCCCCTCGGTGAACAGCAGGTCAACGTCCTTGAAGAGCATCTGACCGCCGAATTGTAAGCTTACGTTTGAAACCGTTATCATTGCTAAACCTCGTTCTGTTTGTTGTTATGCAAAACTGCAAATATCATTATAACATATACATTCAAATAATACAAACGACTTTTTGAACGAAATAAACAGTTTTCGGTAACGCTGATTGTACAATTCGTACAAAACCGTCTGAGAGTAACGAAAAGTAAATCTGCGGTGTGAAAATAAAAGCCCCTGCCGGATATTTCCGACAGGGGAAAAAATATAATGGAGGGGATAAAAATCAGCTTCTGTTTTTGAACAGGCTCTCAAGCTCGGAATAAGCGTCATCGTCGCGTGCCGCTGTGGAGCGCGAGTTGAGGAATGAAGCGAAATCGCTTCCGTTTGAGCCTGATCTGCCGGTATTTGTCGTATTTGTGATGATCTCTTCCGCCACGCTCTTTTCGGGTACAGCCTCAAAGCTGTCCTTGAAGCAGGTCGCGATAACGGAAATGGTAATGGAATCCTTCATATCCGCGGGACCGTAGTTTGCACCTATGATGATCTCGGCGTCGGGATCGCAGGCTCTTGTGATCGCCTGCATAGCCTCGTCAACATCGGTCATGAGCGCGTCCTGGGAAAGGGTTATGTAAACCAGCAGTCTGCCTGCGTTCTTGATAGATGTTTCGAGCAGGGGGCTGTTTACTACCTGTGAAACCGCTTCATCGACCTTCTTGTCGCCCGTGCCTGTACCGATAGCGATATGAGCGTCACCGGCATTTCTTATGATAGTGCTGAGGTCGGAGAAGTCAACGTTTATCAGCGCCGTGGTATTTATCATGTCGGAAACTATCTTCACCGAGCGGTGGAGAACGTCATCTACCATGAGGAACGCCTGCGGGACAGTAAGCGCTTTCTCATTGAGCTGGAGCAGCTTCTGGTTGGGTATGATAACGAGCGCGTCAACGTGCTTTCTGATCTCGTCTATGCCTTTCATAGCCTGATTCATCTTCTGGCTGCGCTCAAAGTCGAAAGGCTTTGTAACTACACCTATGGTAAGGATACCCATTTCCTGCGCTATTTCAGCGATAACGGGAGCCGCGCCTGTACCTGTGCCGCCGCCCATACCTGCGGAGATGAACACAAGAGACGCGCCTTTCAGGTACTTCTCGATCTCTTCTCTGTCCTCGCGTGCAGCCTCGGCGCCGACTTCCGCGCGTCCGCCCGCGCCGCGTCCCTTTGCACACTTCCTGCCTATCTGAACACGGCGGATAAGGGATTTGTCTTTGTTTTTGAGTGCTGCGACATCTGTATTGACAGCAACGAATTCTATATCTACGTCATCGGCCGCCGCGTCTTTGGTCGTTTTGTCACGAAGACCTTTCTTCGCCATATTCTCAACGGCATTTCCGCCGCCTCCGCCGACACCGAATACCTTAATACGAATATCGTATATGGCGCTGTCGTCAAGGTGGTCGAACTCAGGCTCCTCTGTTTCTACTGCAAAGCCTTCTTCATCGATCTCAATTGCCACGATATTATACCTCCTGAAATTTATATATAATGACGAAATACAGAAACAAATCGTCGTTCACAATTCGCAGTGCTATGAACGCCAAACCCGCACTGTAACTGCAAATTTTCATTTTTTATTGTAGCAGATTTTGAAAGAAATTTCAATAGTTTTTTCAAAAAAAACTAAATATTTTGTGTTTTTTTTTTGAGGGAATATCTAAATGTAGTGTTTTTTGGAAACAATTGTTATAATTCGCTGCCGTCCCCTGCTGCGTCCGGCTCCTCCGTGCTTTCACCGCCCTGCTCAGCCTCATCTCCCGGCTCATCGCCCTCCGTTTCCTCTTCGGTGACAGGCTCCGCGGTGATAGCGGCTGTGGTTATCGGACGCTGGATAGCTCTTGACGTATCGGAAACATCGAGGGTAACGAACTCGGTTTCCGCGATATGTCCGTTGAACAGCAATTCCCGTATGATCCTCATTTTTTCGTCGATCTGAAGTATCGAGCCGAGGTTTATCTGCACTCTGTCCTCGTATGACAGATGAATAGCCAGATTGTCGGTAATATCGACGGTGGTGATATCGTTGATGCCGGCTTTTTCGATAGCGTCGGTGATCTCACGCACCAGTTTGTCCTGCTCCTCGTCGGCTGCCTTTATGAAGCCTCCAAGAATTATGGAATCCACAGGTTTATAGCCTATGACCGTCATGCAGCCGGGATCCTCGTTATCTATCGCCATGACACGTCCGATGTGGGATATAAGGTAGCTGCGGTCATTATACAGGAAGTTTGCCATAGGCACCGAGCGCTCTACAGTGATCTTTATGGTGGAGGGGAAAACCTTGTCGATCTTTACGCTGTCGAGCTTTACCAGCCTGTCCAGCATCTTTGCGGGGATCTCCGCCGTATTCAGGCGGACGAGGTTCTCGTCGCCGTTCAGACCGCTTGCGGCGAGTATCTGCTCTTCGGTGTAATCGGATTCGCCCTCTATGATTATTTTCTCTGTGTTGAACAGAACCGTTACCGACAGTACGGCGAAGATTATGACCGCAAGTACAGACAGCATGACGTAGTAAACGATGTTGCTGCCGCCGCGCTTGCGTCTGCGCTGTTCGCGCATTTCCTGCTCGGCAAGCCGTCTGGCTTCCTCCTCACGCTTTCTGCGCGCGGGACTTTGCGGCGGAAGCTGCTTCCTGGTCTGCGCTGCTATCTTCTGCTGCCTGCGGGAATTGTCGTTGCGCTTGTTCTTCTGAGCATATCTGCGGGAGCGCGCGGCTTCCTCACGAAGCTTGGAATTAAGCTCCTCCTTGCTCATTTCGACTGTCCTGCTCTTGTTCAGCCTGTGAAAATCGGGAATAACACTCACCCGCCTTACTAATTAAGAGTTGGAGACCCGTTCCCGGGCGGGGCGCGTATAAGCGGATATCCGCGCGATCCCGCGGGAAACGGTTTTTATATCATAGTGATGCTTGTTTGCGAATATAATTGAGTAAAAGGTCAAAGGGTACGGATATCCGCTCCCACACCTTTCAGGCAGCCCTCGATATCCTCGTAGCCGCGGTTGATGTAGCAGATATGTCCGATCTTTGTGATACCCTCTGCGAACAGCGCGGCAGTTACCATTGCGGCACCTCCCCGGAGGTCTCCGGCTTCAAGCTCGGCACCGGTAAGGCGGTTCACGCCCTCTACCACGGCAACTCTGCCTTCCACTCTGATGTTCGCTCCCAGTCGGGTAAGTTCGCTTACATGACGGTAACGGTTCTCGAAGATAGTCTCCGCGAACATCGTGGTTCCCGGAAGCGTTGAGCAGAGTGCCATAAGCGGCGGCTGCGCGTCTGTCGGAAAACCGGGATAAGGCGCGGTGCGTATCTGCTGCGGTGCTTTCAGTGTTCTGCGGGCATTTAGATAAATGCTGCCGCCGCCGAAAGCGTAAATGCTGCACCCGATCTGCTCAAGGACAGGTACCACAAGCCCGAGAGAAGTCATATCCGCGTGAGTCAGCAGCACCTCTCCCCGGGTTATTGCCCCGCAGCACAGGTATGTCGCCGCCGCTATCCGATCCGGCATGACCGTGTATCGGCAGCCGTTCAGACGTCTGACACCCTCGATATGTATTGTTCCGGTGCCTGCACCCTCGATCTTCGCTCCGCATCGTATGAGAAATCCCGCGAGATCGCATATTTCCGGCTCCCTTGCCGCGTTGTGGATCTCTGTACTGCCCTCCGCAAGCACCGCCGCGAGCATTACGTTCTCGGTGGCACCGACAGACGGCACGGGAAATGATATCTTTGCTCCTCTCAGCTTGGCGGCGGTGCAGGAGATGTAACCATGCTCCTCGCGTATCCTCGCACCCATTCTTCGGAAAGCGTCAAGGTGGAAATCTATGGGGCGGGAACCTATCTCACAGCCTCCCGGAAATGACAGCCTGCACTGTCCCGTTCGCCCCAGAAGCGCGCCCATGAATATAATGGACGACCGCATCTCACGCATCAGCTTTTCAGAGACTTCGGAAGTGCTGAGCGCGGAAGCGTCTGTGCAGACCACGTTTCCCTCGCGGCGGCAGGAACAGCCGAGCGCGGTCAGGATCCTGCACGCAGCATCGCAGTCCGACAGTCTCGGACAGTTGTAAAGCTCCGTCTGTCCTTTGCAAAGCACTGCTGCCGCCAACAACGGAAGTGCGCTGTTTTTCGCGCCCTGTACCGCTATCTCGCCCTCGATGCGCCGTCCTCCTCTTATGATGAGTCTGCGCTGTTCAGACATACATATCACCCTTTTTCTGCGTTTTTTCTCATATTATGCAGAAAAAGGGGATTTGGTGATTATATCATATTTTGTCTTTTATCAGGTCAAGTATGTTACCTACCACAAGATCCGTGGAATTGGGGATATTCAGCTTTGCGGAGGCTTCTCCCATTGCGGCAAGGCGTTCTCTGTCATTGTACAGCGCCTTTACCTCGGTGAGCAGCCGTTCCGCGGACAAGTCCTTGTCCTCGATCAGTATTGCCGCGCCGTTCTTGCTCATGGTGAGCGCGTTGTAATACTGATGATTCTCGGCAGCCTGCGGGAAAGGTATCAGTATTGCCGGTCTGCCTGCGGCTTTAAGCTCTGTAAGCGTCATTGCGCCCGCGCGGGAGATGACGAGATCCGCCGCGCTGAGACAGGTGTACATATTGTCGATGTACTCCCGGAATCGGAACCGTTCGTTAGGCTCTATGCCGTTGTTTTTCAGCAGCCCGTCGAACATATCCCGTCCGTTGCCGCCGAATGAATGTATATGATTGATGCCGCCGGTTTCCTGCTCCCATTTGAGCAGTCCTACGACGGATTCGCTTATCTTGTTTGCTCCGAGGCTTCCGCCGAAAGAAACTATCGTCATGCCGTCCGGCAGTCCGAGGTGCTTTCTTGCTGCGCTTCGTTCCTCAATGGGGATATTGCTGCGCAGGGGATTTCCGGTTACGACGCAGTTGTCCTTGTGGGAAAGATGCGCGATAACGTCCTCGTTTGCGGCAAGCACCTTGTCAACGTGTTTGGAAAGCATTGTGGTGGTTATGCCGGGGAGGGAATTGCTCTCATGGACGGCGGTTTTTATGCCCATTTTGGCGGCAGCCGTCAGTACCGGCGCGCACACATACCCGCCTGTGCCTATCGCCACGTCCGGTGCGAACTCTTTAAGCAGCTTGTGGGCGTCCCCGCGGGCTGTGATGTAGTAATGCACAGCCTGAATGTTGCGCTTTATATTCTGCGGCGTCAGTTTGCGCTGCAAGCCCGCCATTTTAAACGCGGTGAAGTCGTAACCCGCCTTTTTGACGAGACGTTCCTCCATGCCGCCCTGTGCGCCGACGAACTTTATCACCGCATCGGGAAAGAGCTGCTTTATCTTGTCCGCGATAGCAAGCGCGGGATTGATGTGACCCGCAGTTCCGCCTGCGGCAAGTATGACTCTCATTTAAATAGATGCCTTTCGTGATATATTCAGTACAACGCCCATTTCGCCCATCTGCATCAGCAGCGCTGTTCCGCCGTAGCTAAGGAACGGCAGCGAAACGCCGGTGTTGAAGAACGCGTTTGACGCGACTGCGATATTGAGAAACGCCTGGAAGCCTATCTGTATAACTATGCCGGCACACAGCAGCATACCTTCTTTGTCGGGAGCGGATGCCGCGATGTAGAATCCGCGCACGATGAGGATAAGGAACAGCAGTACCACAACTACCGCGCCCACAAAGCCCAGCTCCTCAACAATTACCGAGAAGATGAAGTCGTTCTCCGCGAAAGGCAGGTAGCTGTATTTCTGGTGGGAGTTTCCGAGACCCTGTCCGAACCAGCCGCCCGAACCGAGCGCTATGAGCGACTGATAGGTCTGGTAAGTCGCGTGCTGTATGTCGGCTTCGGGATCCTTGAAGCTTAACAGTCTGTCCGAAACGTAGTCGAATCCCATCATCGGGAACACAGTGAATACCATTACCGCGCCTGCCGCTATCAGACCCACGAGCAGGGCGACGTGTGTGATCCTTGCTCCGCCGATGAACAGCATACATATAGAAATGAACAGGATTATGAGCGTTGCCGAGAGGTGCGGCTGCATTACGACGAGCAGGCAGGCTATGCCTATCCGCAGCACTATCGGGAAAAAGCCTTTGGTGAAGCTTTTCATCTTGTCATAGTTGCGCTGCATATACTCGGCTATGACCATGATGGTTACGAATTTCAGTATCTCCGAGGGCTGCACCGTTACAGGTCCTACCTGTATCCAGCGTTCCGCGCCGTTTACCGTGCTGCCCATTACGCGGACGAGTATCATAAGTCCCGCCGAGATCACTATTGCCGATTTCATGACCAGCTTTGTGAACAGGATATGATAATCTATAAATGATATCACTATCATAGCCGCCAGTCCGCCCAATGCGAACAAAAGCTGACGCTTGATGAAGTAGAAGCTGTCGCCGTAGGTGAACTTTGCGGAAGCGTAAGATGCCGAAAACAGCATGACCAGACCGAATGTCAGCAGGATCAGGACTATGAGGAAAAATGAGAAATCAAACTTCTGCGGTATCGAGAAGTCGATGACTCTTTTTTTGTTTTTGGGAACTGCCGCTTCTTTGGGTATTCTGGTCGCCGTGCGGCGTTGTGCGGCGGGAGCCTGCGCGGTACCCGCGTTTCCGTTATACATACGCATGGGGCGGGCGCTTGTAAGCGACTGCCGCTGGATACGCCCCGTGCGTCTTGTCATGCTCTGTGAGGATTCCATGCAATTCCTCCTTTATCTCTCTTCTGTTATCCTTATCCCTTTTATCTCTTATAAGCCGTTTACCAGCAGTATTGCGGCAACACCGCAAGCAGCGCCTATAGCCGAGAAAACGATCACTATCTTTTCTTCTTTCCAGCCGCGCATTTCAAAGCTGTGGTGGATAGGCGTCATTTTGAACAAACGCTTGCCGTGGGTCAGCTTGAAGTATATTACCTGTATCAGCACGGTCAGCGCTTCCCAGATATACACAGCCGCGGCAATCACCATAAGCACCTCAACGTGCATCGCAACGCCCAGCAGCGATACGATACCGCCGAGGAACATCGAGCCGGTATCGCCCATGAACACCTTTGCGGGGTGCCAGTTCCATATCAGGAATCCGAGACAGCCGCCCGCGCAGGCAACCGCTATCACCGTGTATCCCGCATAGCCGAGCATTGCGGATATCACCGCGAAAACAATGCCGTAAACGAAAGTTACTGAGGAGCAGAGCCCGTCTATGCCGTCGGTGAGGTTTACGGCATTCACTATGTAGAGTATGCCGAGTCCCATGATTATGTAGTAGAAGTACCAGAGGTCAAGATCCCCGATAAACGGGAATTTGATTATCGTGTTCGTGTCGCCGGAAAGCACCTTTGCCGTGAAGAATGCGGCGATCACGAGTATTTGCAGAATGACTTTCTGCATAGGGGTAAGTCCCTCGTTCTGCTTCTTCTTAACTTTTATGAAGTCATCGAGAAAGCCGATGAAGCCGAAGAAGAACGCTCCCGCAGTGACCGATATGATACCGGTCATTTCCTTATGCGCAAGCTCGTCTGTACCGAGCAGCCCGTTCACCATGAGCAGGATAACTCCGACAGTTATCGCCGCGACGGTTCCGATAATGAACATCATTCCGCCCATTGTCGGCGTGCCTTGCTTGTCTTTCTTGTGCCATATAGGTCCGATATCCAGTATCGTCTGCCCGAATTTGAGCTTCCTGAGCCACGGTATCAGCGCAAATCCGAGTACCGCAGAGATTATCACGGCGGCAGCCGCCGTGGAGATTATTGTCAAAAGCATCTGATTTCCTCTTTATTTGCAGAGTTCTTTTATTATTTCATGTTCGCTGAAGTGCATATAATTGTCGCCGATCACCTGGTACTCTTCATGTCCCTTGCCGCAGAGCGCTATAACATCGCCCTTGCGTGCCATTCCGACAGCCAGCTTTATCGCTTGCAGTCTGTCGGTGTCGGTGTGGACTTCACATTCTCCGTCAAATCCCGACCTGACCTGCTCGATAATGCTCTGCGGATCCTCAAAGCGCGGATTATCGGAGGTGATCACCGCGATATCCGCATAGCCGGATACGCATTTTCCCATTGCGGGACGCTTACCCGCGTCGCGTTCGCCGGCGGCTCCGAATACCACGATCAGCCGTCCTTTAACAAAAGGCTTTATCGCGCCGAGGGTCTTTTCAAGCCCGTCCTCGGTGTGGGCGTAATCGCATATCACGGTGAAGTCCTTGTCGTACAGCACCTCCGCGCGTCCGCACACACCTTTCACGGTGTTCAGAGCATTCACGGCGCAGCGTATATCAAGCCCTGCCTGCACACAAGCTGCTGCCGCGCCCATGGAGTTCATCACGTTGAACGCTCCGGGCATGGGGATAGATACCGGGAAAGCCTGTTCGGACTGCTTATCCGTCAGAATGTAGGAGATACCGCCGCTGCGGGGGGATATCCTGCACGCAGACACATCGGTCATGCGTTCTTCGCTGAGAGCGATAAGCTTTATGCCGCCCTCGTTCCGAAGTTCACTGTACAGCCGTTCTCCCCACGGATCGTCGGTATTTATCACAGCCGCGCCGCAGCTTGCGAACAGCGATTTTTTCGCCTGGTAGTAATTTTCCATTGTGCCGTGCCAGTCGAGATGATCCTGCGTTAAGTTCGTGAATATCCCGCACACAAAATGCTCATCAACGAATCTTGACTGGGAGAGCGCCTGCGAGGAGGCTTCCATGACGCAGTATTCCGCGCCGTTGTCTGCCATTTCTTTAAACAGACGGTATAAGTCGAACTGATACGGGGTGGTGAGGTGCGCTTCATACACCTTTCCGCAGACATCATAGCCTGCCGTGCCGATGCAGCCGCACTTATGCCCGTTTTCGTTCAGTATGTGCTTTATGATGTTGACAGTGGTTGTTTTTCCGTTCGTTCCTGTTGCCGCGATCAGTTTCAGCCGCTTTGTGGGATCCCCGAAATACCGTGATGAAAGCACACCGTACATTCTGCGGGTATCGCCGGTAAGTATCTGCTGCGGGAGACCGAGATCGTGGTCGGCTACAACGGCGGACGCGCCTTTTGCAAGCATATCCGCACAGGCAGCGTGACCGTCGAAGCTGCGTCCGGTTATGGCAACGAAGATGTCACCGGGCTTTAATTTGCGTGTGTCATCGGTTATTATGCCGATATCGCGGTCTTCAATTCCTGCGCGCTCATTCTCCGCGAGGATATCATATAGTTTCAAGCTATTACCTCCATGAGAATGAGATGATTTTCAAGCACATTTGGTGCATAGCGGGGCGCTGCCCCGCACCTCGGCAGGGGATAGGTGAAGAAACTTTCCCAAGGGAAAGTTTCTCCCCCTCCCCTGCGACCCCAACCCTCTTTTCAAAGGGATTTACTCCGTGGGTGACTTTTCAGTGAGAGACAGGCTTTCTGCCTCGCTGTGGGAAAGTCAGCGTAAAACTGCTTTGCACTGAGCTGTAATAGTTAGTTTGCGCCGCTCTGAAGTATCTGTAATAGGCAGCGCACATTGCTTAGCACTTGATATCCCACAGCGAGGCAGATAGCCCGCCAAAAGAAGATAAGTCGATACGGAGTACGTTGGGTGTTAACCTACGTCGGCGTTGGCGACGAGGAATGTTACTTCTATGACCGTACCCTTGCTGACTTCGGTGCCGGGTTCAATGGACTGTGAGGTTGCCACAGCGTCCGGATTGTTTACGCCGCCGCCGCTGAGGGAGATGTTGAGACCGTAATACGCAAGTGTGCTGTTAGCCTGTGTAACTGTGCAGCCGGTGAGATCCGGGACTCTTACGACCTGATCTTCTGCGCCGCGCATATAAATGACTACCGTTCCGTTCTTCGGAATGGGAGCTGCGGCTTCCGGGATCGTGGATTCGACGATGTTGCTGTTTTCGTCGCCTACGACTTCATATTTCAGACCCTTGGTGTTGATAGATGTGATAGCGTCCAGCAGAGATGAGCCGTAAACATACGGGACTGTCGTGTTCTGGAGTTCAAGCTCCTCTGCCGTGTACTGCGGATATACGCCGAGATATTCGAGACATTCGCTGAACACCGCGGATACAACAGGTGCAGCCACCATGGAGCCGTAATATTTGCCGCCAAGAGGTTCGTCAACACATACAAGCATTATGTATTCCGGATCGTCCGCCGGAGTGTATGCGCAGAAAGAACCGACATAACGCATAGCGTAGTTCGGGTATTCGTCCAGTTTCTGTGATGTTCCGGACTTGCCGCCTATGCGGTAGCCGGAGATGTAGGCGTTCTGACCGCCGTTTGCCGCGACGACATTTTCGGTGAGCTGACGCATAAGAGCGGAAGTCTCGCCGCTTATTACCTGTCGCTTTATCGTAGGCTCTGCGGATTTGATGACATTCCCGCTGGCATCGACGATCCTGTCAACGATGTAAGGCTTTAAGAGGTAGCCTCCGTTTATCGCCGCATTATACGCGCAGATCATCTGCAAAGGGGTTATCTTGTTGGTCTGACCGAATGACGAGGACGCAAGCTCTACGTTTCCCATTCTCTCATACGGCACATACAGCGGGTATGCCTCGCCGGGCAGATCCACGCCGGTAGGCTCCGTGAATCCGAAAGCCGTGAAGTAGTTGCAGAACAGCCGTCTGCCGAGTCTCAGCCCTATCTGGATAAATGACGGGTTGCAGGATTTGGTGAGCGCGTCCTGGAGACTGAGCGTTCCGTGACCGCCCAGCGTCCAGCAGTGTATCGGCGTGTCCTCAACCTGATATACACCGAGGCACTGGAATGACGAGTTCAGCCCGATCACTTCCTCCTCAAGGGCGGAGGCGCAGGTTATGACCTTGAATACGGAGCCGGGGAAGTACAGTTCCGATACAGCCTTGTTCTTCCACTGCAATTCGCGCATTGCCGCACGTTCGGCTTCAAGATCCTGCTCGATCATCTCGTCGATCGCTTTCTGATCTGTCGTGCTGCCTGCCATGTAGTCGAGAATGAGTTGTTCGCGCAGTTCGGCAAGCTTGTTCTCGTCCTGCTCGGAAAGTTTCGAGGGATTGTTGAGATCGTAGCCGGGAGCCGTAGCCATTGCGATGATAGCGCCTGTCTTGGCATTCATTATGATGCCTGTTGCGCGATTTGCGACGACGTGCTGCTTTACCGCGCTTTCGAGGTTCTTTTCGAGGTAATACTGAACGGTGCTGTCAAGGGTGAGCACAATGCTGTTGCCGTCACTTGCCTCGTAACGGTTCTCATAGTCGTAGGGCATAGCGTTGCCCTTTGCGTCTTTTGCCATGACGATAAGACCGTCGGTTCCCTGCAGGTAGTTGTCGTAGTAGGCTTCAAGACCGTAAACGCCCTCGTTGTCGTAGTTCGTGAAGCCGATGATGCTGGAAGCGAGACTGTCGTTAGGGTAATAGCGCTTGCTGTTCTCCATGAGGTTTACGGTGAATGCCGCAAGCTTGTTTTCGGTGATAAAAGCCTGGATCTTATCGTAGGTGTCTTTATCCACCTTTTTCTTTACTATGAAATATTCGTTTTTGAAATTCTTGCAGCCGTCGCGTATCTTCTGCACGTCAACGTCGAGTATCTGCGAGAGTTTTTTGCAGATAAGCTCGGTCATTGGCGGTTTGCCGTTCTTCACAAGTTCCTCGTCCATTTCGGCAATAGCTTTCGGTGAAAGCACGACATCCCAGACGGTGGTACTCTGGGCGAGGATCTTGCTGCTGCGGTCATAGATAGTGCCGCGGTTGGCGGAGATAGTATAGCTGCTGAGCTGCTGGGAGTTTGCCTTTGAGCGGTAATACTCCGAGCGCACAACGGCTGTGTTGTATATTACCGTACAAATATAGCCTGCCGCAAAAATAAGCAGAGTAAGCACGACCCAGAACATCCTCCGCTTCATTTTGTTCGTCGGAGCAAGTATGGGCGTGCTTTGGGTACTGTCGGGCATTCTTTTGTTTGCCATTGTATCTCCTTGGTTAAGTCGGGGTTATCTCCTTTGATTTGTGCAGCTTGTCACTGCACGTCCGCATTACATTATATTATCGTTTCTCTCTTTTTATTCCCGTAATGCGGCATCAGAACCCGAGGTAGTCAAGTATGCTGTTGAACCAGTTCCGGATCGAAACAAAGATGTTCTCGTCGGCTTCCGCAACTTCGGTCATATCCTCGGTATTCAGTGTAATGAACTGTATCTGGGAACTCTGGGTCTTTTGCAGTCCCAGTTCCTGCGATGCTATCTTTTCAACATTATCCAGCGTGTACATACTGTCAAGCTCCGCGTTGAGGCGCACATTTTCACGCTCCGCAAGCTCTATGTCGTTCTTTGCTTCGCTGATCCTTGTGGTATAATCCGAGATCTCCACCTTGCTGTACAGCATAGCAAAAGCGATGATCGCGGCAAACGCGGCGACTGCAAACGCGGCGATGACGCTTCCGTTTCGTCCTACGGATTTTTTCTGTGTTATAGCGATATCTGCCTTTTGCTTGCGCTGTTTTTCCCGTTCACGCTTTTTACGTTCGAGATCTTCGTCAGTTTCAAACAGCGAAAGGTCATACGCTAAGTTTGAATTGTCGTTATATCTCATTGTTATACTTCCTTCCGGTGTGCCGTTTCAGTTATTCCGGCAGCTTTTCTATTATCCTGAGTTTTGCGCTTCTGCTGCGGGGGTTGTCCGCAAGCTCCGCGTCGTCCGCCGTTATCGGCTTTTTGTTTATCTGCACGGCTCTCGGCTTCTTCCCGCATACACATACGGGGAAGTCTTTCGGGCAGGTGCAGCCCTCGCACAAGCTTCTGAACTTCTGTTTTACTATCCTGTCCTCAAGGGAGTGAAAGGTTATCACCGACAGTCTGCCGCCTGTACCGAGCAGTTCAAAAATATCATCGAGCGCGGTTGTCAGCGCGTCCAGCTCACCGTTCACTTCTATTCTTATCGCCTGGAAAGTCTTGCGGCATGGATTCTTTTCTTTTCTGACTTTAAGCGGCACATTGCGCTTTATTATCTCCGCAAGCTCGCCGGTGGTCTTTATGGGGGCTTCCGCTCTTGCCGCGGCTATGCCGTGGGATATCCCGCGGGCGAATTTTTCCTCGCCGTAGTCGAATAGTATCTGCGCCAGCTTGTCCTCCGGGTACTCGTTCACAACGTCATAAGCGCTCATACCCTCGCCGCTCATGCGCATATCGAGGGGCGCGTCGTTGTGGAAAGAGAAACCGCGCTCCGGGTCATCGAGCTGATGTGAGGAAACGCCGAGATCCATCAGCGCCCCATTGAGACTGTCTATCCCGAGTTCGCGCAGGGCACTTTTTATCTCGCTGAAATTGCGGTTCACGAACACGGGTGAGTATCCGTCGAGCCGCTTTTTTGCCGCTTCTATGGCTTCCTTGTCCCGATCGAAACAGATAAGCTTTCCGGTTTTGCCGAGCCGCCTCGCTATCTCAAGGCTGTGACCGCCGCCGCCTGTGGTGCAGTCGGCGTAGATGCCGTTTTCCCGGACGTTCAGCCCGTCAACGGCAGGCATGAGCAGTACCGAGGTATGCTGAAACTCCATATTACAGTCCGAGCTCCATTGCAACAGCCACAACATCGTCATCGCTGTTGCTGTTATTGAACGCTTCCCACTTTTCCTTATCCCATATTTCGGCTCTTCCCTCAAGACCGACGATTACGACATCGGTATCGAGACCCGCGTATTCGCGCAGGGGAGCGGGGATAAGCGCGCGCCCCTGTTTATCCGGCTCGATCTCGAAAGCCGAGCCGAACAGGACACGCTGGAGGTTTGCGGTTTTTGTCTGGGGCAAATCGCGTATCTTTGCGACGAGCGCCTGCCAGTCCTCCATTGTATATACTTTTATACAATGCTGATCGAGAGTTTTGGAGATCATAAAGACATCGCCAAGCTCGTCACGCAGCTTAACGGGGAAATTCATTCTTCCTTTAGCGTCCAGTGTGCTTTTGTACTCGCCTCGCATGTCTTATCATCTCCTTTCTCCGATGATTTAAAGAGAAGTTTTCAACAGTTTCAACAGTTTGCGGCAACAAGTGGAGGTTTTGCCCTGCGAAACTGTTGAAAACTTTGTGGAAAAGGTTAAAAAGTGAACTTTTTGCCAAAAAAGTGGACAAAAAACCACTTTGATAATATTATACACGCTGCTGCTGAAAAAATCAAGGCATATTTTGCGATTGATGAAACTAAAAGCATAGAACTTTTAAATATTTTTTTGTGTAGTTTTAACAAAAATGCGCTGTGCAATTTGAAGTGTATTCACAAAAATAATTTACAAAAACGCAAAATATAGTGCTTTCGCCGCAGCCGGACGGCTATATTTTGTACTTTCGCAAAAGCGGTGGTTATTTCGTCACTTTTTTTTTTCGCCGGGTTGTGGTATAATATGTCTGCACACTATTATAAAGGAGACCGCTATGAAGAAATACCTCGAAATAGGAAAGATAACCAAGCTCCAGGGGCTTAAAGGTGAAGTGCGGGTGCAGTATTACTGCGACGAACCGGAAATGCTCTGCGGGTTTGAAACGCTGTATCTCGGCAGGGAACACACACCCGTACAGCCGCAGAAAGCCCGGTATCTGAAAAATGACGTGGCAGTTCTGAAGCTGACCGGAGTCGATACTCCCGAAGACGCCGAAAAGCTTATAGGGAAGATGCTGTATTTTGACCGCGGGGATATCGAACTGCCGGAGGATACATGGTTCATACAGGACGTGATCGGTCTGGAAGTGTATGACGCGGACACCGGAAAGCTTTACGGCAAGGTAGATGATGTTTACCAAAACGGCACTGCCGATGTGTACTCGATAAAGACCCCCTCCGGCGGTCAGCTGATGTTCCCTGCGATACCGGAAGTTCTGCTTGATACCGACATTGACGGCGGCAGGATCACCATACGCCCGCTTGAGGGACTGTTTGACCCGGAGGTCGTCGAAGATGATAAGGATTAATATAGCCACGCTGTTCCCGGAGATGTGCGAAGCGTTCCTGTCCGAGAGTATCATCGGGCGGGCGAGGAAAGCGGGTGCTGTGGAGATCTCCTGCCGGAATATCCGCACATACACTCTCGATAAGCACCGCCGGGTAGATGACAAGCCTTTCGGCGGCGGGACGGGAATGGTCATGCAGGCACAGCCGATATATGACTGCTGTATGTCTATCATCTCCGAACTCGGTGAAAACGCAAAGCCCCACATGATATATATGTCCCCGCAGGGCAGGACTCTTACACAGTCTGTGGTCAAAGAACTTGCGGCGGAAGATGATCTTATAATCCTCTGCGGGCATTATGAGGGAGTTGACCGGCGAGTGCTTGATGAGCTGAACTTCGAGGAGATCTCGGTGGGAGACTATGTTGTGACCGGCGGTGAACTGCCGGCGCTTATGCTTGCAGACGCGGTTTGCAGGCTCCAGCCCGGTGTCCTGCCCAATGAGGACGCTTACTCAAACGAGAGTCACTACAACGGACTGCTGGAATATCCGCAGTACACGCGCCCGGAGGAGTGGCGGGGCAGGCGGGTGCCGGAAGTCCTGCTCTCCGGTCATCACGCAAACATAAAGAAGTGGCAGGAAGAAATGTCACTCGAAGTTACCCGCGAAAAGCGCCCCGATTTGCTGAAGAAGTAATGACGTGCAGAAATACTGTAAATTATAAGAGAGTAACAGCTGCGAGGCAGATTGGCTTAATAAAGCAGAACGGTAACATACGGAAACGCGGGCGCCGTGCGCCCCTGTTGAAAGCTCTTGTTTATCTTGAATATCTGGTTGAAAACTTTTTATACAAAATCAACAACAACGGTTAAAAAAGTCGAGTTTGATTAAGCGTAATCGGAGAATAATTCAAAAAAAAGCATAAAAAGCAAAAAAATCTGTTGACGAAAGGGCTTTTTGCGGCTATACTTATGTTGTAACGGCGGAAATGAATACTGCCAACAGGAGACAATATAAAAGTCAAAAGACGGAGGGATCTTTCATTATGTTTGTAAGAGAAGTTGAAGTTAAAAATCAGGTCGGTCTGCACGCAAGACCCGCTACATTCTTCATTCAGAAGGCTAACGAATACAAGTCATCTATCTGGGTAGAAAAGGAAGAGCGCAGAGTAAACGCTAAGAGCCTGCTCGGTATCCTTTCTCTCGGTATCGTAGGCGGTACTCCTATCAGAATAATCGCTGACGGTTCCGATGAACAGCTCGCTGTTGACGGACTCACAAAGCTCATCGAAAGCGGTTTCGAGGAATAATTGACAAAGACATAAATAAGCCGCACTTCCGGGTGCGGCTTAAATTTTTGGAGAAGTTATGAAAAAGAGACTGTCCCTTATATATATTATAATGGTATGCTGCATTGCTGCTTTAGCGGGGTGCAGTTTCGGCGGGAACTATGAGGGCAAAGACCTTGTGGATAAGGCGAAACGGCTGCACACAGAGCTTGAAGCCGCGCATATACAGGTCGAGGACGTCACGGGCGGACATAATCCCGACAGAAAGATCGTTCAGGAGATATGGTACCGCTTTCAGGGCGACGTTATGCAGTATATGTACATCGGGCGGGACTTTGAAACAGGCGAAGAATACTACGAATTCAACAACGGCACCGAACTTGACACATGGCACACGGGCGACGCGGAGTGGTCATTCGTCGCAAAAGGCAGCGAGGACTATTACAGCTACTCCCGCGCAAAGCGTCACTACTTCGCGGACGGGGCGCTGCTGCTCAATGATTATCCGTCAGCGGTCAGAAGCGCTAAGATCATAAACGAGGTCGGCGGTATCAAGAGAGTGCTGATACAGTACGATGACGCTAAGATATCGCAGTATGAGCAGATGTCGGGCGTTACGGATTATAGTCAGGAATATTGGACGGACAATATTTTCGAGGGCAATCGTATAATAGATAATGGGCAATGCGGCTCTCTGCTTGTAAGCTACAGCAAGGACGGCAGGCAGTATTCGTACCGTATCAGCATAGAAACCCCTGACCCCGCCGTGCCCATAGAACGTGTTGAACCTCCGGCGCTTTCCGGGGAAATAACGGAGAATGAACAATGACAAAACGACAAAACATCGCTCTTATCCTCAACATAGCCGCGTTCGTTCTCGGCAGTATCGGTATTATCGTGCGTATCGCGCGGAATATCCCGGATTTCTTCCTGTACTACACCCAGCTTTCAAACGTCGTCGCGGTCATTTCCTCGGCAATGTTCATAGCTTTCCGGAACACGGAGAACGCGAAACTCCGCAGACTTGTCATCGCGGTGCGCTATCTCTCGGCGTGCGGACTAACGATGACGTTTATCGTGGTAATGTGCATTTTTATCCCGTTCGGGGACACGCCGGTGATGATAGAGCGTATGCTGCTGCACGTAAACGGCTTCATGCACCACCTTGTCTGCCCGGTGATATCCGCGGTATCGTACATATTCTTCGAGGACGGCGTAAAAACGAAACGCGCTGTGCTGATACCGTTTATTGCCACGGCAATATATGCGTTCACGGTCTATACGCTCAACTTCCTGCGGCTTGCTCCCGCGCCGTACCCGTTCTTTGCGGTCTATGACTACCCGGTTCCGGAGCTTGTGATGTGGTTTTTCGGATTAATGGCACTTGTGGCGGGAATTGCTTTCGCGGTGCGGGCGGCAAATCTCGCTGCTGCGAAACGGAGGTACAAAAATGAAATGTCCTAAATGCGGCAGTGAAAACTGCTATATCATCAATGAAGTGTCCGAGAGCGGACGCGACTATTACGGCGGGCGGGGCTGCCTCGGATATCTGATCTTCGGGCCTGCAGGCTTGCTTTGCGGACTCTGCGGCAAGGGCAGGGAAACGAAGAACACGAACTACTGGATATGCAACAACTGCGGGAAGAAGTGGAAAGCATGACCCGTGACGAACTCTGGTTCCGGGCAATGGCGCTCGGTGCGGCGGCAGGCTGTCACCAGCGCCCCGACAGGAGCTTTTTCTTCGGGGAGTATCAGTTCCCGGTGTGTGCGCGATGTACGGGAGTATTTCTCGGGCAATCTGCGGCAGCGGCGGCTCTGCTGTGCGGAAAGCGCGTTCCGGCATGGGCGGCGGCTGCGCTGCTGCTGACAATGGGAGCGGACTGGTTCGTGCAGTACACGGGTCTGCGGGAATCGACAAACCCGCGGCGGCTCGTGACCGGCATACTCGGCGGCGCGGGTATCGTGTTTCTGTGGTTTTGTGCAATACGAGCAATAAGCAAGGCTGTAAGCAGGTGATGTCACTTGTTTACAGCTTTGTTGTTTGTTCTGCCGAGAATGTAGTCCGTCGAGACATCGTAAAAATCTGCGAGCTTCACGAGGTGTTCGGTGGGAAGAGTCTGAAAGCCGCGCTCATAGCGGGAATAGACAGTCTGCTTTATACCGAGCATTTCGGCTATCCGGGTCTGGTTCATGTCCATATCTTCTCGGAGATCACGAAGCCGTGGAAAATACATATACATCTGAATTCCCTTCTTTTGAATTGTATTATTGAAAAAAAGTAAGTCAGAACTTATTTGTACTATTGACTTTATCATATAAATGTAGTATAATACATAATATAGTACTTATAAGTACTAAAATTAGATTTTGGAGGATTCAAACATGGGCAAATTCAAGAAGATCGCAAGTTTAATGCTTGCAATGGTAATGGCGGTCACAGCATTGTGCGCACTGTCTGTGAACGCGGGAGCGGCGAGTGTGTTCAGCGGCGCGAAGAAGATGAAGGAGCTTGAAACCTACACTTGGCATGCAACCAAAGGAAATCAGAATTATTATAAAATAGAGGTTCCCCGTGCAGGTACTATTAAGTTCGGTTATGCATCGCGTACTTACGAGGCTTTCAGAGTATATGACTCTAAGATGAATGAGATAGGTTCAAATACTTATCATTACCCTTGGGACGGTGCAACTGTACAGGTATCCAAAAAGGGTACATATTATCTTATGCTGAAATCGGACAGCAGTGACGAAGATACGGTAAAAGGCTTCTACTATGTCTTTACACCTTCCGAAGAAGAAACAATAATGCTTACTGAAACTCTTAATGTCGGCGATAAGATCAACCTTTCCGCAGCAATAGCAAACTACGACGGCAAGGCAAAGTGGACGACCTCCAACAAGAAGGTAGCTACTATCGAGAACGGAGTTCTCAAGGCTGTCGGCGAGGGCAAGGCTACGATCACAGCTTCTATCGACTACGAAACTGTTCTCGACGAGATAAAGATAGTTGTAAAGAAGACGAAGGTTCCGGCAGTAACTATCACAATGGGCGCAAAGGTCGGCAGCACTCTTGATCTCAGTGCGGCTGTTTCCAATTCGAGCAGCAAGGTGACATGGGGAACCACCGACCAGAAGGTTGCGACAGTCACCGACGGTAAGGTGAAATTCGTCGGCGCTGGTTCTGTTATCATTCAGGCGGCGCTTTCCGACGGAACTTACACAAGAATAAAGTTCAACGTAACAAAGTAAATACAAGCACCCGCCGCCTGTAAGCGACGGGTGCTTGTTATTATGCACAAAAAAGTGCGGATAAAATGCTGAAATTTCTATATCACAAATTTCAAAAAAATCTTGCTATTTGTGTAAAAATAATGTATAATACTTGTTGCACGCTGTAAATGCGTTGAAACCGGAGGTTGCACCGAAAGGTGGGAATTCCGGCGGAGTATGCGGGGTCACGAACCCCACGAACGTGCGATGCGTACACTTTCCGATTCGCGGAAGGACTCGTCAGAGGCGGGCACCCCCGATTGTGCAATGAGTTCGCCGAAGTATCGGCGGCCACGGAACACGCGGTATAGTGTCAACGTAAAATCGCACCGCCCGCGCACATTGCAAGTGCAAATATTACGAAAGGGGTAAACTACAGTGGCAGCAAAGGAAATTGTAAGAGTTAAGATCAAGGGCTATGAGCACGGTATCGTTGACCAGGCAGCCGCTAAGATCGTCGAGACAGCAAAGAGAAACGGTTCAAGAGTTGCAGGACCTATCCCGCTTCCCACAAACAAGGAAGTCATCACGATCTTACGCGCGGTTCACAAGTACAAGGACAGCCGTGAGCAGTTCGAACTCAGAACTCACAAGCGTCTTATCGACGTTATCCGTCCGACAAACAAGACAATAGAAGCTCTCCAGAGTCTTGAATTGCCGGCAGGCGTAGAAATTTCCATGGAATTCTGAGTGTAAGGAATTCCCCACCGCGCAATGGAAACATTGCCGAAGAAAACAGAAGTTTCGAGTTATGTCGGGGTTCCCCGACCGCTAACCAAGGCAGACACGCTGCACTTGGTCATGTTGAGAATATCTCAACCAATAACCAAAGGAGGAAAAACCATGAAAAAAGGTTTGATCGCAAAGAAGATCGGTATGACTCAGATCTTCGATGAAGCGGGAAACGTTGTTCCCGTAACGGTCGTTGAAGCAGGTCCGTGCGTAGTCGTTCAGAAGAAAACTACCGACAACGACGGATATGAGGCGGTTCAGCTCGGCTTCGGCGACGTATCGCCCAAGCACACAAACAAGCCCATGCAGGGTCACTTCAAGAAGAACGATGTTCCGTTCAAGAAAACTCTTAAAGAGTTCAGACTTGACGACATCTCCGGAATGAATGTAGGCGACGTTCTGAAAGCCGATACTTTCGCGGTAGGCGATGTTATCGACGTTCAGGGTACAAGCAAGGGTAAAGGCTATCAGGGTGCTGTTAAGCGCCACAATCAGCACAGACTCAAGATGACACACGGTGCTGGCCCTGTTCACAGAGAGCCGGGTTCAATGGGCGCCTGCTCGTCTCCGTCCAGAATTTTCCCGGGAAAAGGTATGCCGGGTCACATGGGCGTTGACACTGTAACAGTCCAGAACCTCGTAGTTGTTAAAGTTGATGCTGAGAACAATCTTATCGCAATCAAGGGTGCTGTTCCCGGTCCCAAGGGCGGAGTACTTTGCATTACCGATGCGGTTAAGGCGTAAGGAGGAGGAATAACAATGGCAAACGTAAAAGTATATGATATGAACGGTCAGCCTGTTTCCGACCTCGAACTTAATGATGCGGTATTCGGCATCGAACCGAACGCGGTAGTTATGCACGCGGCTGTAGTTAATTACCTCGCAAATCAGCGTCAGGGTACTCAGTCCACCCTTACAAGAACAGAGGTAAGCGGCGGCGGCAAAAAGCCCTGGAGACAGAAGGGTACCGGTCACGCAAGACAGGGTTCCACCAGATCTCCTCAGTGGAGACACGGCGGCGTTGCTCTCGGTCCGAAGCCCAGAAGCTACAGATACTCATTAAATAAAAAGGTCAAGAGACTTGCTCTCCTTTCCGCTCTTTCGTCAAAGGTAGCAGAAAACGAAATGATCGTGGTTGACGCTATAAAGACGGACGAGTTCAAGACAAAGACTATAGTTAATATGCTGAAGGCTCTCAACGTTGAGAAAAAGGCTCTCATAGTTCTCGATACCACTGACCAGAAGGTCATCAAGAGCGCTGCCAACATTCCCGGCGTAAAGACAGCTCAGTACAACACGCTCAACGTTTACGACATTCTTAACTACGACAAGTTCGTTGTTGTGAAAGATGCCGTTGCAAAGATCGAGGAGGTGTACGCTTAATGGAAAGAACAGCTCAGGACATTATCGTACGTCCGATAATCACAGAAAACTCCATGGAAGGTATTGCAGACCGCAAGTACACTTTCAAAGTCGCTAAGTTTGCAAACAAGATCGAAATAAAGAAGGCTGTTGAGAAGCTCTTCGGCGTTAAGGTCGAGAAAGTGAACACAATAAGCGTTAAGGGCAAGAAGAAGAGAATGGGCAGAAGCGAGGGCTATACCTCCGACTGGAAGAAGGCTATAGTTACCCTTACAGCCGATTCCAAGACCATCGAATTCTTCGACGGAATGATATAAGGAGTGATATAAATGGCTATCAAGACATATAAGCCCGTCACCCCCGGCAGACGAGGAATGACGGTCATCGACTACAGCGGTCTTTCCAAGGTCGCTCCCGAGAGAAGTCTTCTCGAAACTCTCAAAAAGCATTCCGGACGCAACAGCTACGGACGCATCACCGTCAGACATAAGGGCGGCGGAAACAGAAGAAAGTACAGAGTTATAGACTTCAAGAGAAACAAGATCGGTATGTTTGCGGAAGTCAAGACGATCGAATACGATCCGAACCGCTCCGCGTTCATCGCTCTCGTTGAGTACGAGGACGGCGAGAAGAGATATATCCTCGCTCCCGATAAGCTCAGCGTAGGAGACAAGGTAAGAAGCGGCGCTGACTGCGATATCAAGCCCGGCAATGCTCTTCCGCTCGCAAATATCCCCGTAGGTACCGTTATCCACAACGTAGAGCTTCACCCCGGCAAGGGCGCTCAGCTTGTCCGCTCCGCAGGCAACATGGCTCAGCTTATGGCTAAGGAGAACGGAATGGCTCTTCTCAGACTCCCCAGCGGAGAACTCAGAAACGTTGCCGAGAACTGCATGGCTACAATCGGTGTAGTAAGCAACGCCGATCACGCTAACGTAAACTACGGTAAGGCAGGACGCATCAGACACATGGGCGTTCGTCCGACAGTCCGCGGTTCCGTCATGAACCCGAACGACCACCCGCACGGCGGTGGTGAAGGTAAGTCTCCTGTAGGTCGTCCCGGCCCTGTAACTCCGTGGGGCAAGCCCGCTCTCGGTTACAAGACCAGAAAGACCAACAACAGAACAGACAAGTTCATCGTTAAGAGAAGAAACGCTAAGTAATTTGATCGCTGGGCTGACGGCTGCGAGGCAGTGATGAGCGAAGCTGCTGAAAAGCAGCAGACGGAACGCCTCGGGCGCACGCCCGCAAGAAGAAACAGCAAGTCGATTCAACAGGGCTGACGGCTGCGAGGCAGTGATGAGCGAAGCTGATGAAAAGCAGCAGACGGAACGCCTCGGGCGCACGCCCGCAAGAAGAAACAGCAAGTCAATTCAACAGGGCTGACGGCTGCGAGGCAGAGATGAACGAAGCTGCTGAAAAGCAGCAGACGGAACGCCTCGGGCGCACGCCCGCAAGCTGCTGTTAATAAGAGAGCGTGCCGAAAGGGTAAAACGTATCTCATTAACTTGCAGCATAGCTTGAAAGGAAATTAAATCTATGAGCAGAAGCATAAAGAAAGGCCCTTATGTCCAGGAAGCTCTCTATAAGCGCGTTCTCGCAATGAACGAAGCTAACGAGAAGAAGGTCCTCAAGACATGGAGCCGCTCCAGCACAATATTCCCGGATTTCGTAGGTCATACGATCGCTGTCCATGACGGACGCAAGCACGTTCCGGTATATGTGACCGAAGATATGGTAGGTCACAAGCTCGGCGAGTTTGCACCCACAAGAACATTCAAGGGTCATGTGGGAAGCAAGACCACCAAGAAGTAAGGAGGAGAAACGAATGGAAGCAAGAGCTGAATTAAGACAGGTTCGTATTTCTCCCCGTAAGGTAGGAATCGTACTCGATCTTATCAGAAACAAGCCCTGCGAGGTGGCTATGGCTACACTCAAGAATACTCCGAAGGCTGCCTGTGAGCCGCTCGCAAAGCTTTTAAAGTCCGCTATGGCTAACGCGGAGAATAACCACAATATGGATCTCAGCCGCTGCTATGTGTCCGAAGCACACGTCGGCGCAGGCGTTACTCTCAAGAGAATACGTCCCGCAGCAAAGGGCAGCGCGCACAGAATTCTTAAGAGAACTTCAAACATAGTTCTCGTCGTTAAGGAATCGGAGTAAGGAGGTAAACAAATGGGACAGAAAGTTAATCCCCACGGTCTCAGAGTAGGCGTTATCAAGGATTGGGATTCCCGCTGGTTTGCCGGAAAATCCACCTTTGGCGACACACTCGTTGAGGACTACAAGATTCGTGAGTTTTTAAAGAAAAAACTCTATAAGGCAGGTATCCCCTCTATCGAAATCGAGAGAGACGCTGCCAAGGTCAAAGTAAACATCGCCTGCGCTAAACCCGGTATGGTTATCGGTCAGAAAGGCGCAGAGATCGAGAAGCTCAGAGGCGAACTTGAAAAGCTCACAAAGGGCAAAACAGTCCTTGTGAACATCATCGAGGTAAAGAACCCTGACCTCTCCGCACAGCTTGTTGCAGAGAACATAGCTTCTCAGCTTGAAGCCCGTGTATCTTTCAGACGCGCTATGAAGTCCTGCATCGGCAGAACCATGAAGCTCGGCGCAAAGGGTATCAAGACTCAGGTAGCAGGCCGTCTCGGCGGTGCCGAGATCGCTCGTTCCGAGAGCTACCATGAGGGTACTATCCCGCTCCAGACACTGCGTGCGGATATCGACTACGGCGTAGCAAGAGCAAATACCACATACGGCGTTATCGGCGTTAAGGTATGGATCTACAAGGGCGAAGTACTCAAGGGTGAGGTTCGTGAGAACAGACCCGAAAGACCCGAGAGAAGAAGAAGAAACGACAGGAATGACAGAAACGGCGATACAAGAAGACCCCGCCGTCCGAGAAATTCCGACAGACCCGAGAGAAATAACAACGAAGGGGGTAATGAATAATGTTACTTCCAAAGAGAGTAAAGTACAGAAGACAGCAGAGAGGCAGAATGACCGGTAAGGCTCTGCGCGGAAACAAGGTATCCAACGGAGATTACGGTCTGCAGGCTCTTGAGCCGGCATGGATAACCTCCAACCAGATCGAGGCTGCCCGTATCGCGATGACACGTTACATCAAGAGAGGCGGTCAGGTATGGATCAAGATCTTCCCCGACAAGCCCGTTACGGAAAAGCCTGCCGAGACACGAATGGGTTCCGGTAAAGGTTCGCCCGAGTACTGGGTAGCTGTTGTAAAGCCCGGCAGAGTTCTCTTTGAGATCGCGGGCGTTTCCGAAGATGTGGCAAGAGAGGCTATGCGTCTCGCAATGCACAAGCTTCCTATCAAGTGCAAGTTTGTCGCAAAGGAAAAGGAGGCTGAGGAATAATGAAGAAGATCACAAAGGAAATCAGAGATCTTTCCGAGCTTGAACTGCAGAACAGAGCCACAGAGCTTAAGCAGGAGCTTTTCAACCTTCGCTTCCAGCTTGCGGTCAATCAGCTTGACAACCCCACAAGAATCAAGGCTGTCAAGAAGGAGATCGCAATCATCAAGACAATACAGCGTGAGCGCGAGCTTGCGGCTAAGAGCTGAGGAGGGAGGAAGTCACAATGGAAGAAAGAAATCTCAGAAAGACAAGAGTCGGCGAGGTAGTAAGCAACAAGATGGACAAGACCATCGTTGTAGCTATCAAGGATAACGTCCGCCACCCTCTCTATAAGAAGATCATCAAGCGTACTATAAAGCTCAAGGCTCACGACGAAGAGAACACCTGCAATATAGGCGATACCGTTGAGATCATGGAGACAAGACCCCTCTCCAAGGACAAGAGATGGCGCCTCGTCAGCGTGATCGAGAGAGCTAAGTAAGCGGAAGGAGCATAAGAACATGATTCAGATGCAGACACGCCTCAAGGTCGCTGATAACACAGGAGCTAAAGAGCTTATGTGCATCAGAGTCCTTGGAGGTACTCGCAGAAAATACGCCAATATAGGCGATATAATCGTCGCTTCCGTTAAGAAGGCGACTCCCGGCGGCACCGTAAAGAAGGGCGACGTTGTAAAGTGCGTTATCGTCCGTTCGGCAACGGGTCTCAGAAGAAACGACGGAACATATATCCGCTTCGATGAGAACGCAGCCGTTATCATCAAGGAAGACAAGACTCCCAGAGGTACTCGTATCTTTGGACCGGTAGCAAGAGAACTTCGTGAGAAGGACTTCATGAAGATCCTGTCCCTTGCTCCCGAGGTATTATAAGGGAGGTCGGAACATGAACAAGATCCACGTAAAAACCGGTGACGAAGTACAGATAATCTCCGGAAAGGACAAGGGCAAGACCGGTAAGGTGCTACAGGTGTCCCCCTCCGAGGGCAAGGTCATCGTTGAAGGCTGCAATATGGTAACAAAGCACGTCAAGGCAAGACAGCAGGGTCAGCTCAGCGGCATAGTAAAGGCTGAAGGCGCTCTCTATGCAAGCAAGGTAATGCCCGTTTGCCCCAAGTGCAAGAAGCCCGTTCGCGTTGGCAGCGAGATCAGAAACGACAAGAAGGTCAGAGTTTGCAAGAAGTGCGGCGCTGAACTCTGAGCGCAGACTTGACGGAGCGGTCGGACAGATGAGCCGGGTGCGGGGTACAAAGAATGTCGGTGCGCAGTGCCGGAAAGCAGCACTGTGACCGCCGCAAAGGTACGCCCCCCCCGTGCGGTAACCGGCTTCCGTCGGTAAGGAGAAAATAAAATGTCAACAATGAAAACCTATTATAAGGAGACCGTTGCTCCCGCACTTTTCAAGAAGTTCGGCTACAAGAGCGTAATGGAAACTCCGAAGCTCGATAAGATCGTAATAAACGTAGGCTGCGGCGAAGCTAAGGATGATCAGAAGAAGATCGACGCCATTATGGGCGATCTTGCACAGATCACAGGTCAGAAGCCTGTTATCTGCCGCGCTAAGAAGGCTATTGCGAACTTCAAACTCAGAGAGGGCAACATCATCGGTGTCAAGGTCACTCTCAGAGGCGAGGTAATGTATGAATTCCTCGACAGATTCTTCAATATCGCACTCCCCCGTGTGCGCGACTTCAGAGGTATCAACCCCAACTCGTTCGACGGCAGAGGCAACTACAGCGTCGGTATCAAGGAACAGCTCATATTCCCCGAAATAGATTATGAGAAGATCGACGCTATCCGCGGTATGGACATCAACTTTGTAACAACAGCTAAGACAGACGAAGAGGCCAAAGAGCTGCTTACGCTCATGGGCGCTCCGTTCGCCAAATAAGAAAGGTTAAGGAATTAAACATGGCAAAGAAATCAATAGTTGCAAAACAGCAGCGCCCTGCAAAATTTTCTACCCGTTCTTATAACAGATGCAAAATATGCGGCAGACCTCATGCATATCTCCGTAAGTTCGGAATTTGCAGAATTTGCTTCAGAGAACTCGCTTACAAGGGTCAGATCCCCGGAGTGAAGAAGGCAAGCTGGTAATTTTTCATCAATTAATTAAGGAGGAAGCAGAAAATGCAGATTACTGATACTATCGCAGATATGCTTACAAGAATCCGCAATGCGAGTGCGGCTAAGCACCCGACAATAGATGTTCCCTGCTCCAACGTCAAGAAGCAGATAGCTCAGATCCTCGTAGATGAAGGCTATATCAAGAACTTCCGCGTTATCGAGGACAACAAGCAGGGTATCATCCGGATAACCTTGAAGTACACTGAGAATAAGTCACAGGTTATTACAGGCTTACGCAGAGTAAGTAAGCCGGGTTTAAGAATTTACTCGAACTGCAAGGATATGCCCAAGGTTATGAAGGGACTCGGTATCGCTATCGTCTCCACTTCCAAGGGTATCATGACCGACAAGAAGGCAAGAGAGCTTCATGTCGGCGGCGAGATCCTCGCGTTTGTATGGTAAGGAGGAACAGATATGTCAAGAATTGGTAAACACCCGATTACTGTTCCCGCAGGCGTAGAGGTAAAGGTTGACGGTTCCACAGTAACGGTAAAAGGACCCAAGGGCACACTCACCAAGGAGTTCAAGCCCTCGATGAAAATAACCGCAGAAAACGGAGAGATCAAGGTAGAGCGTCCCGATGACGAAGCAGCTAACCGCTCGCTCCACGGTCTTACAAGAACACTCATCAATAACATGGTGATAGGCGTTACCGAGGGCTTCAAGAAGCAGCTCGAGATCAACGGTGTCGGCTACAGATGCCAGAAGCAGGGTAAGGATCTTATCCTTAACATAGGCTACTCACATCAGGTAGTAGTTTCCGATACAGACGATATCAAGATCGAGGCTCCCCAGCCCAACCAGATCATCATCACAGGTATCGACAAGCAGAAGGTAGGACAGTTCGCTGCTGAGGTAAGAGCTAAGCGTCCCCCCGAGCCGTACAAGGGCAAGGGCATAAAGTATGTCGATGAAGTGATCCGTCGTAAAGAGGGAAAAGCCGGTAAGGGCAAGAAATAAAACATAAGGAGTGATAATAAATGATCAAGCAGATAGACAGCAATAAGAACAGAATAAAGCGTCATCAGAGAGTCAGAAACAAGATCTCCGGTACAGCTTCCTGTCCGCGCCTTAATGTTTTCCGTTCCGCAAAGAACATCTATGCTCAGCTTATCGACGACGAAGCAGGTGTTACACTCTGCGCGGCTTCCTCTAACGAGAAGAGCTTCACCGAGTACGGCGGAAACTGTGAGGCAGCCAAGAAGGTAGGCCTCGCTCTTGCGGAAAGAGCAAAGGGCAAGGGTATAACCGATGTGGTATTTGACCGCTCCGGCTATATCTACCACGGAAGAGTTGCAGCGCTCGCAGACGGTGCGCGCGAAGGCGGACTCAATTTCTAATAAATACAGGAGGATAAAGCTTTGGCACTTATAGATGCATCTAAATATGAACTTTCCGAAAAAGTCGTTGCCATAAACCGTGTATCCAAGACTGTCAAGGGCGGACGTATAATGAAGTTCTCCGCACTCGTAGTTGTAGGAAACCAGGACGGCATCGTAGGCTTCGGTCTCGGTAAGTCAAACGAAGTTCCCGATGCTATTCGCAAGGGCATCGAGGACGCCAAGAAGAACCTTATCAAGGTTTCGCTCAAAGGCACAACGATCCCCCATGAGACTGTCGGCAAGTTCGGCGCAGGAGCGGTTCTTATGAGACCCGCTCCCGAGGGTACCGGCGTTATTGCGGGCGGTCCCGTCCGTTCCGTGGTCGAAATGGCAGGTATCAAGAATATCCGTACAAAGTCGCTTCGTTCCAACAACCCCTGCAATGTTGTAAGAGCAACTATCGCAGGTCTTGCATCTCTCAGAGACGCAGAGCAGGTAGCGGCTATCCGCGGTAAGACTGTTAAGGAAATTTTAGGCTGAACCGGAGGTAAAAAGTTATGAAGATAAAACTCGTAAAATCTCTTATCGGCCGCAAGGACAGCCATATCGCGACTGCAAAGTCTCTCGGTCTCAGAAAGATCGGCGATGTTACCGAGCAGCCCGATAACGCGGCTACAAAGGGAAAGATCAACGAGATAAAGTACCTCGTTGAAGTCATAGACTGAAATCAGGAGGTGTAACAATGAAGCTGCACGAATTATCTCCTGCCGAGGGCGCAACAAAAGAAGTAAAGCGCATAGGACGCGGACACGGTTCCGGTCAGGGCAAAACGGCAGGTAAAGGTCACAAGGGTCAGTGGGCTCGTTCAGGCGGCGGCGTAAAGCCCGGATTTGAGGGCGGTCAGACAAAGCTTGCCATGCGTATCCCTAAGCGCGGATTCAACAATATCTTCGCAACCGAATATGCGACCGTAAATGTGTCAGACCTCGAAGCACGCTTTGAGAGCGGTGCAGAGATCGACGCTCAGGCACTCGTTGATTCCGGACTCATCAAGAAAACACTTGACGGTATCAAAATTCTCGGAAAAGGCGAACTGACAAAGAGCTTTACCGTTAAAGCTTCCAAATTTACCGCATCTGCTGCGGAAAAAATCGAAAAGGCAGGCGGAAAGGCTGAGGTGGTATAATGTTTGAAGTCTTTCGTAATGCGTGGAAGGATCTGAACCTGCGCAAAAAGATTTTATACACATTATTTATCATCGTTATTTTCCGCTTCGGATCGAATATCTTCGTTCCGTTCCTCGATATGACAGCTATCAAGGACATGATGGGTGATGAATCTCTTCTCGGATTCCTCGATACCATGACCGGCGGCTCTCTCTCGAACGGTACGCTGCTTGCAATGTCGATCACCCCGTATATCAACGCTTCCATTATCATACAGCTTCTCGCAGTCGCCATTCCGGCACTCGAGAAGATGCAGAAGGAAGGCGATGAAGGGCGCAAGCGTCTGAACCTGATAACCAAGCTGACATCGCTCGGTCTTGCGATCATGCAGGCGGTAGGCTTCTATGTTCTGCTCAGAACAAGAGGAGCTGTCAAGTACACCGACGGCTTTGACGGAGTCCTCGCGGCGATCACGATAGTTATCTGCTTCGTGGCAGGTGCTTCGCTGATAATCTGGCTCGGAGATCAGATCAATGAAAAGGGTATCGGAAACGGTATCTCAATGATACTCTTCGCGGGTATCGTAGCAAGAATGCCGGTTTCGGCATATTCTCTCGTTCAGTCTATGACAGCGGACATGAAGAACGCGATCCTTGTTCCGATCATCGGAATAATCTTCGTCGTTATGATCGGTCTTGTTGTACTGATGACAAACGCTGAGAGAAGGATCCCTGTTCAGTACGCTAAGCGCGTGGTCGGAAGAAAAATGTACGGCGGTCAGTCCTCCTACATTCCGATCAAGGTCGCAATGGCAGGCGTTATGCCGATCATCTTTGCGATGTCGGTAATGGCTCTCCCGCAGACGATATGCTCGTTCTTCGGTATCTACGGAGACGGCGATACGTTCTGGGACGGCTTTGTAAGACTTTTCAGCCAGGCAAGCTGGCTGTACGCGATCATCTACTTTGTTCTCATCATTCTTTTCAACTATTTCTACATTGCTATCCAGTACAATCCGGTGGAGATCGCAAACAACCTCAAGAAAAACAACGGTGCTATACCGGGAATACGTCCCGGAAAGCCTACTGCGGATTTCATCACAAATTCGCTCTCAAAGATCTCGCTTATCGGTGCTATGTTCTTAGCTTTCATAGCTATATTCCCGATAATTTTCAGACAGCTTACAAACATCAACATCTCCCTCGGCGGCACAACAATGCTGATCCTCGTAGGTGTTGCGCTTGAAACTGTACGTTCGCTCGAAAGCCAGATGATGATGCGTCATCACAAGGGCTTCCTCGAATAATCAACCTGTCGGTCAATGTTTGACCGCATAGATAAGGAGAAAATATGAACCTGATCTTTTTAGGCGCTCCCGGCGCAGGAAAAGGAACACAGGCGGAGATCGTCTGCGAAAAGCTCGGAATTCCCGCTTTATCAACGGGAAATATGCTCAGAGAAGCGGTAAAGAACGGTACTCCTACCGGAATTGCCGCAAAAGAGTATATGGACAGGGGTGACCTTGTTCCGGACGAGATCGTTATAGGGATCCTCAAGGACAGAATTGCCAAGGACGATGCTAAGAACGGCTTTATCCTCGACGGTTTTCCGAGAACGGTTGCTCAGGCAGAGGCTCTCGAAAATATGGGAGTGAATATTGACAAGGTTATCGAGATCTACGTTCCCGACGACAAGATCTGCGCAAGACTTTCCGGAAGAAGAGTCTGCGAGAGCTGCGGTGCTTCCTACCACATCGAACACAAGCCTACCAAGCAGGACGGCGTGTGCGACAGCTGCGGAGGCAAGGTTGTACAGAGAGTTGACGATAAGCCCGAAACGGTGCTTTCAAGACTTGAGACATACCACGAAAAGACCGCTCCCCTCAAGGACTACTATCAGGCTAAGGGCAAGCTCAAGACCGTTATAGGTCAGGACGGTATCTCCGATACCGCAAAGCTCACCCTCGAAGCCATAGAAGGGTAAGTAACTGAATGATAAAGATCAAGTCATCGGCGGAGCTCCGGAAAATGATGGCTTCAAATGAGATCGCCGCACAGGCTCTGGCGCTTGCGGGAAGATCCATAAGAGCCGGAATGAGTACATGGGAGCTTGACAAAATAATTCACGATTTTATCGTAAGCAAGGGTGCGATACCCTCATCTCTCGGATATGCGGGTTTCCCGAACAGTGCCTGCATCTCCGTGAACGAGGAGCTTATCCACGGTATCCCCTCCAAAAAGAAGATCATCAAGGAGGGCGATATCGTAACGGTTGATGTCACAACTCTCTACAAAGGCTGGCAGGGTGATAACGCCCGCACTTTCAAAGTCGGCACTGTCTCCCCTGAGGCGGAAAGACTGATGAAGGTGACCGAGGAGGCACTGTTCATCGGAATTGAGCAGGCTGTTCCCGGAAACCGCGTCGGCGATATCTCAGCAGCAGTCCAGCAGCACGTTGAAAGCAACGGATACCACGTCGTAAGACAGTATGTGGGACACGGCATAGGTACGGAAATGCACGAGGATCCGGAAGTTCCGAACTTCGGCAAAGCAGGAAGAGGTCCGAGACTTGTTCCCGGAATGACGATCTGCATCGAGCCTATGGTAAACGAGAGTACGCCCGAAGTAAGGGTACTCGATGATAAATGGACAGTTGTGGAAGCTAACGGAAAACTCAGCGCTCATTTTGAACACTGTATCGCAATAACAAACGATAAGCCTGTCATTTTAACGCTTGAATCGCATTGACGGTGTATGTATGGAGCTTTTAAAAGGAACTGTGGTAATAAGCAGAGCGGGACGGGATAAAGGGTATCCGCTGGCGGTGGTGGGATTTGAAGACAAGTTCGTTCTCGTTGCCGACGGAAAGGAAAGACCTCTCTCGCGACCCAAGAAGAAAAATCCGATGCACCTCGCCGTGACTAAAAAGACGGTAAGCGTGGAAGGCGTTTCAGACAAAGCGCTGCGGCGTGCTCTCAGAGAGTATTTTAACGGTAAGACAATACAGGAGTGTGAATAAGCTTGTCTAAAGAAGATGTGATCGAAGTAGAGGGAACAATACTTGAGGCATTGCCAAACGCTACGTTTCAGGTAGAGCTCCAGAACGGACATAAGATACTGGCTCATGTAAGCGGTAAGCTCAGAATGAATTTCATAAGGATCCTTCCGGGCGACAAGGTCACGGTCGAGATGTCGCCGTATGACCTCACAAAAGGACGCATTACATGGAGAGCAAAGTAATTCAACCTTAACAAAAGGAGGGTTAAAACAATGAAAGTAAGACCTTCGGTAAAGCCTATGTGCGATAAGTGCAAGGTAATAAAGCGCAAGGGTAAGGTTATGGTTATCTGTAAGGAACCCAAGCACAAGCAGAGACAGGGCTGATGCTCTGAAATTTATAGGAGGAAAAAATTATGGCAAGAATCGCCGGTGTGGATCTCCCGAAGGAGAAACGTGTTGAGATCGGTCTCACATACGTTTACGGTATCGGAAGAAAATCCGCTAATGATATTCTCGCAAAAGCAGGCGTAAATCCCGACACTCGTGTCAAGGATCTCACGGAAGAAGAAGAAGCTAAGATCCGTGAAGTCATCGACGCTGACGGTTATGTCGTTGAGGGTGACCTCAGACGTGACGTTGCGCTCAACATAAAGAGACTTGTCGAGATCAACTGCTACAGAGGAACCCGTCACCGCAAGGGACTTCCCTGCAGAGGTCAGAGAACAAAGACCAACGCAAGAACACGCAAGGGTCCCAAGAAGACGATCGCTAACAAGAAGAAGTAAAAGGGGGTAAACAAATGGCACAGGCTAAAGGCGGAAAGAAGCCGGTTGTTCGCAGACGCCGCGAAAGAAAGAATATCGAAAACGGTTCGGCGCATATCCAGTCTTCTTTCAATAACACTATTGTTACTATCACCGATCTTCAGGGCAACACACTTTCATGGGCAAGCGCAGGCGAGCTGGGATTCAGAGGATCCAGAAAGTCCACTCCGTTCGCTGCACAGTCCGCTGCTGAGACAGCCGCAAAAGCTGCTATGGAGCATGGTCTGAAGACTGTAGAAGTATATGTAAAGGGTCCCGGAGCAGGACGTGAAGCTGCTATCAGAGCTTTACAGGCCGCAGGACTTGAAGTGCGCATGATAAAGGATGTAACTCCTATCCCGCACAACGGATGCCGTCCGCCCAAGAGAAGACGCGTCTGATCACAAACCGAGCTTTGTGCGCCTTACGCGCACGTCCATAATTTGCTCGGAGTCAGCAGCAGTCCGTGAAGAACGAACTGCATAATGATACTTTTTAAAACAATTACGGAGGTTAATATGGCAGTTGACAGAACACCGGTGCTCAAAAGATGCAAAGCACTCGGAATCAGCCCTATGGTTATGGGCTACGGCAAGGAAACAACAAGAAATAAGAATGCGAACCAGAGAAAGAAAGTCTCCGAATACGGACTTCAGCTTAAAGAAAAGCAGAAGCTCAAATTCATCTACGGCGTTCTCGAAAAACAGTTCTATCATTACTATGAAATGGCTGTAAAGGAAGAGGGCATCGCAGGTCACAACCTGATAAGACTTCTTGAATCCAGAATCGACAACGTTGTTTTCAGAGCAGGCTTTGCTATCACAAGACGTGAAGCAAGACAGCTGGTAGGTCACGGTCACTTCACGGTGAACGGCAAAAAGGTGGATATCCCCTCTTACAGGATCAAGGAAGGCGATGTTATCGCTCTTACCGAGAGAAGCAAGAAGAGCCCCAAATTTGCACAGGTAACAGAAGTAACCGGCGGCAGACTCATTCCCTCTTGGCTTGAAGTGAACAAGGAAGCTATGTCCGCTAAGGTAACAAGAATGCCCCAGCGTGACGAGCTCGATTACGAGATCGAAGAACAGCTTGTTATCGAGTTGTATTCTAAGTAATAGCTTTTTGGCATATAATGCTAATGGTGCGGTTATTTTTAATTTACGATCCGACCTTATAATGCGCCGCCTGTCGAGCGTATTTATCGTGATTTAAAATTAACCGGGGCAGCCTTGTTCAATCAAAATATGATCTCTGATGAATTAAAATGCCCCTCACGAGGAGCCTGCGCAGCCGTTCTGCGCGGGTGCCTGAAAAGGCGGGCGAAAGCCCACAGACACAAAGGCTCCGGCAGGTATCTGCCCGCCGGAAGCTTTAATTACAGCAGGAGGGTCAAGGAATGCTTGAAAAAATCGAAAAGCCTGAAATAGAGATCGTTAAGCTGAAGCCTGACGGAAAGTACGGAATGTTCGTTCTCGAGCCTCTTGAGGCAGGCTACGGCAACACTCTGGGCAACAGCCTCAGACGTGTTTTGCTCTCCTCCCTGCCCGGCGTTGCGGTAACCTCGGTGAAGATCGACGGCGTTCAGCATGAGTTCTCCACTATACCCGGCGTCAAAGAAGACGTTACCGAGATAATCCTCAACATCAAGGGTCTCATCGCGAAGATGTACAGCGATACCCCCAAGACTGTCGTTATCGACGCGGAGGGCGAGTGTGTCGTTACCGCGGGTGATATCAAGACCGACAGTGAGATCGAGATCCTCGATCCCGGTATGCACATCGCTACTCTGAGCGCGGGTGCAAAGCTCTACATGGAGCTTACCTTTGACAGAGGAAGAGGCTACGCTTCCGCAGAAAAGAATAAATCCATTATCCAGCCCGCTATCGGCGTTATAGCAGTGGACAGCATCTATACACCTGTACTCAAAGTGAACTACAGCGTTGAAAATACTCGTGTCGGACAGAGAACAGACTACGACAAGCTTATCATCGAAGTCTGGACAGACGGTACCATTTCCGCAAAGGAAGCAGTTTCCTACGCGGCAAAGGTACTCTGCGATCACCTCGCACTGTTTGTTGATCTTTCGGACGAGCTTACCCAGCCCGAACTTATGGTTGAAAAGGACGACAAGAGCAAGGAGAAGGTTCTTGAGACAACTATCGAAGATCTGGATCTCTCCGTTCGTTCGTTCAACTGTCTGAAACGCGCGGGTATCAATACCGTAGATGACCTTATCAACAAGTCTCAGGAAGATATGATGAAGGTAAGGAATTTAGGCAAGAAATCTTTTGAAGAAGTAAGAGCAAAACTCCAGTCTCTCGGACTTGATCTTGCTTCTATGGACGACGATTAATTGACGGGATACGTTCCCATCGGAAAGGAGAACCTCAATGGCAATGAGAAAATTAGGCAGAACTACCGATCACAGAAAAGCTATGCTCAGAGCTATGGTTACATTCTTACTCGAAAACGGAAAGATCGAAACTACCGTTACAAGAGCTAAGGAAGTCAGAAGTGAAGCTGAGAAGATGATCACTCTCGGAAAGAAAGGTGATCTGCACTCAAAGCGTCAGGTTTTTGCATACGTTACAAAGGAATCCGTTTCCAAGAAGCTGTTTGATGAAATAGCTCCCAAGTACAACGAAAGAAACGGTGGTTATACAAGAATAGTCAAGGTTGGTCCGAGACGCGGTGACGCTGCTGAAATGGCAGTTATCGAGCTTGTATAAAATAAGCATTAGTAAACGGCAGCCGATCCGGCTGCCGTTTGTTTTATGGACAGGAGAAGATATGAAGCAGCAAATAATTTCGGGTGCGGCGGCATTGCTGACTGCTGCAAGCCTTTTCAGTACAAACGCATTTGCGGAGCAGAGGGTAATTAGGGGTGACGAAAGCGTAAAAACGCTCGTTGAGCTATACGAGAACGCAGTATCAGAGGATACGGAGGAGGCGTGGGAGCTCTTTGATGATGAATACAGCATCAACGGCGGTCGCCGGACATGGTTCTTCAATGATGAACTTTCCGATATCAAAAGCGGTTCCGACAGGCTGATAAAGGTATTCATCAAACAGAACGGAGAGCCGACCGAAAATACCTCCGACTTTTTTGAGCAAGGGAAAAATTTCAGTTTCTGCTTCTATACGGGTGAGGGTAAGGAATACTACTTCGACTTTGATATCACCACAAGGACTGTATTCAGCATAAGAGATGTGATAAAGGGAAGCGGTGTGCCCGCTGAGCAAATAGCTGTTGCAATGCTGCTCGGCGACGCATATAACTCCCCGTATGAGATCATAGGTGTGTCGGTTTCTGACTGCGTGAAGGGCTGGAATACGCTTGATGACAGCAAGTATTATGTAAAGAAGAATGGGACGCTTTCAACCGGGCTGTGCAAGGTGGACGGAGTTATGTATCGCTTTGGCGGAGATGCCGTTTGCAGAGGCAAGTATACAGGTTTCGCCAAAGTCAGCGAAGGCAGAAAGTTCTACAACAAGGGTAAACTGCTGAAAAGCTGCAGGTTCATATACTGCGGCAAGACATACAAAGCCGATAAGAACGGATACGTTAAGCAGTAAACCACTCAGCAGAGAATTTCCCACGTCGATGGCGGGCAGAAAAGTACGATACGGAAAAAAGTCCTTTGAAAAGAGGGAGGGGCGCGGGGAGTTAAGTTCCGATATAGAAGTTCTCCCCTTTTTCTTATAGCAGCGCGACTGTATATCACGCTGCTTTCTTGTTGTATTCTCTGCTGTCGAGCATTATTGTGACGGTGAGAACCTTAAATCTGAAATTGATCTCAATTTCCTGCTCGCGGTGTCCGCTGGACTTGTCCCGTTCATGCACGATGATCTTGTCCACAAACTCATGCATGATCTTCGGTGTAAGCTCTGTAATGTGCTCGTACTTGCGGACAGACTGCAAAAAGCGGGATATATCGCTGCTTTTCTGCTCCTGTGTGTCAATGAGAGCCCGAAGCTTTTCAGCGTCCTCTTTCAGCTTTTTCTGCTCGTCCGTGTAAGCGACTGACATCTGCGAAAAGCGCTCATCGTCGATCTTGCCGAGCACATTATCCTCGTAAAGCCTTGTGAACAGCTTGTCGAGTTCATCAATCCGGCGTTCGTGCTTGGTCAGAAGCCGCTTTGCTTTCTTGACATCTTCAAGGTGAGCCGCAGCCGAATGTTCCATTGAAAGTTTCACAAAGCTATCTTCGTCATCACGGATAGACGCGAGTAGCTTGTTTATCTCTTTCAGCACCAGCTCTGCGAGCACACAAGTACGAATGTAATGCGCAGAGCACTCTCCATAATGCTTGGAATATGTGGAGCATTTCAAGCTTTCGCTGTTCTTGGGTGTTCCTCCGCCACGCGAAACATAGAGCTTTTTATCGCAGTCGGCGCAATAGACGATACCGGAAAACGGATTCGGTTCCAGACACTTTTTCTGCGGTCTGCGCTTGCTTTCACGAAGCTGCTGAACGAGGTCAAAGTCATGCTGAGAGATGATTGGTTCGTGAGTGTTCTCAAATACCTGCCAGTCTTCTTTGGGCAAATCCACTCTTTTCTTGCATTTGTAGGACTTTTTTGTGGTCTTGAAGTTCACCGTGTGACCCACATATTCAAGCCGTTCGAGAATGTCACAAACGCTGCGGTGATCCCACTTTGCAAGCCCTTTGCCGGCTGCGTACACTGACGGAGTGGCTATCCCGTCCGCTGTGAGTATCTTAGCGATCTGCAGCGGTCCGCGCCCTTCAATGCAAAGCCTGAATATCCGTTTAACTATACCGGCAGCATACTCGTCAATGACCCATACATTCTTGTCGTCCTCGGATTTCTTGTAGCCGTATGGTGGATTGACCGCCAGCGGCTTTCCGGACTGCCCTTTCGCCTTCAATACCGCTCTGACTTTGCGGCTTACATCTTTGGCAAAAAAGTCATTGAATACATTGCGGAACACCATCATGTCGTCAACCGACTTTGCCGTGTCAACATTGTCGTTTATAGCGATGTAGCGTACATCGTGGTCGGGGAATATGAGCTCGATGTACTGTCCGGTCATCAGATAATCGCGCCCGAGACGGGAAAGGTCTTTGGTGATGATAATGCCGATGTTGCCATTCTCCATGTCCTGCACCATGCGCTGAAAGTCCGGTCTGTTGAAATTCGTACCGCTCCAGCCGTCATCAATGTAGAACTGCGGATTAGGGAAACAGTTATCGTGAGCATATTTGAGCAGGATTTCCTTTTGATTTGTAATGCTGTTGCTTTCTCCCGCAAGCATATCGTCCTGCGAAAGTCGGCAATATAGCGCCGTTATCTTGTTTGTCATTTTTCCTCCTTTTCCAACAAACAAGTCAGCGGCAGTTTATTCATTTTATTCATTTTGCACCTTTATTATAGCATATCTGAGAGAAAATGTCAAGGCTTTAAAGTTTTAATTTAATAAACCACCGCACTTGCTATTAAAATTAATCGTCTGTTTCGTCTAAATCCTGAATTATGAGCCTGCCGACAACATCGGCAAGGGTTTCCTCACATTCAAGATTGAAGTGCACCCGCACTCTATAAATAGTGTTACCGATCTTGTACTCTGAAACGGTGTCGGGAATCGGCTGGATTTCCGGCTTTTTCGTGTTTTCCGCTATGGCGGAATCCTGTGTGAGTTCATTTCTGATCATGTTACCTCTCTTTCTTTGTGACCGGCAAGCCCTGTATGTTTATGCGGCTTGTCCGGTCTTGATGTTTCCTCTGCTAAATTTCATTGTTTAATTCTTATCTCCGCAGACCTTTCTTTTTCTGTGTTACGGTCTGCTGTTCTTCCTTGGTTTCCTGTCTATCCTCCTCCTTCTTCTCCTTTTCTGCCGCGATCAGACGGGATATGTAGTCACCTTCGCAGATGTCGTGGTAGGTATTAGCGATCTCACGGTACATCTCATACTGCTTCTTGCTGACTTCAAAAGTATGCTTCAATTCCGTCAACCGCGAGTCCAGTTCAGATTTTTCTTTTTTCAGCCGGTCAAGGTCAGCGCGATTAGTGATACCATTGGCATTTACAGTCTGTCTGCACAAGTTCAGCATAACCTGTTCAGCAGACGAAAGCTCACCCTTGCCGGAAAGTGCAAAATACTTTTCCGACTGCTCTATAACACCCTCTAACCGGCTGATCTCGGCTGTGACCGGATTTATCTGCTTGATAGCGCCCTCATAGTCCTCCTTCAGATTTTCTATTTTGTGTTCCAGTTCTTCAATGGAGCTGATACCGTTCCTACTGATTACTGACAACTGTGCGGAAAGAATATATACGTCGTGGTCGTTATTCGGGAGATAAGGAAGGTCGGGGTTGTGCGGGCGCGGAATCTTTTTTCCTTCGGTTATCAGAATATGGAGCCGATCAATGGTGCTCACATAGACTGACTGTATAGGCGACTGGCTGTCGGGAGCTACGTTCATTTCAGCGTTGCCCAAGCTGTCCTTCCAAAGAATGCGGGAGCGCAGCCTGTCCTCGGTATAATCCTCACCCAGCGTTTTAAACCGCACGAACCTCTGCTGACCCTCTGCCTTTATTGCCGGAGCGTTCACGTGCTTAATGGTGTAACCCCTCTTTTCTAGTTCCTCATAGAGCTCGTTAATGTCAGCGACTACCCTTATAAGTGCGTCTATCTCGGCGCATATCTGCTGTTTCCACGATGTACCCTTCCGGCGGTGTTCCCATTCGTTGTACTTTAAGCCCTTGCCGCCCTTCTTCCGTTTAAGCGGCTGAATACCATAGACTTCACACACCCTGTCGGAGTATTCACGGGCGTGCTCACGGCTGTTCCAGTTGTCATAATACTTGCGTCCGGTCACGGAATAACTATTGATGACTATATGACTATGTACATGAGCTTTGTCGCAGTGGGTAGCAATTACTACCTGCACATCATCACCGAAAGTTTTCTTCACGAATGCCTTTGCTATGGTGTGCGCCTTTTCAGGGCTTATATATTCATCGGGCGAGAACGACTGGATATAGTGAATAGCCTTGACAGGATTCTTGACACCTTTCAGCGTACTTCCTTCGTAACTCTTTCCGGAATAGTTTTCATATATCATCTTCATATCGAGATAGGCTTCATCGGGGTCGCACAAACAATTGAGCGCAGATGTATAAAGCAGACCTTCTGTCTTGTCGGGATTTAAGACATACCTCAAGCACCGGTTGACAGATGTGTGGACAGCGATTGATTTAAGTATCGGCATAAACTGTCATAATCCTCCTTCATCTTTTCATAGTCGGCTGCGTAAACACTGTTTATCTCGTTAGCCTTTTTTGCAAGCTGGTTGATATTAGAGCCTATAATGCGGAGACCGTTCAGAAGCCTTGACACCTCTGAAAAGTTCGTAACGGTGATCGAGCCGTTTACCGATATCCTCCGAATAAAGGTCGCGGGCTTCAAAGATACCGAAGCGGCTCGCTGAACAACAAGCTCCCATTCCTCCGGTGTAAAGGTAACCTCCTTACGGCGTCCTTTCGTAGATCTTTTCATAACACACCTCCATATAAATTGATACAATTTCAGACTATGCCTGAATTGTCGGCGCGGCAGAAAGGGTTTGGGTTCCCTGTCTGACATTTTTCGGGGATAGCCGAAAAATGAGCGCCTTCCGGAGAAAAATACGGTATTTTTCTCTGCTTGCTAAATATCGTTTTCTTCATACCCTTAATTTTCGGGCTTTTTCAGCGCGTATGCGCTTTTGTTCTATGGTGCGCGGCAACTGTACGCGCCAAAGGTCGGACTTCTGCCGTAAAGTGATAAAAACGGTGTTTTCATGACGAGATCACTTTCCTTTCGGGAATAATACAGCGGGTGCGGGGCGGAGCAGTCGGCGGTGGCTTATATAAAATGTAACTAAGTCAGGCTTCGCAAGGGATAGAGCAAAGTAGAATGATATATCTGAGATTGGATTTTGGCGGCGAAAAGGAAAATATTTTCCCTTCCATAGTTATAGGGGAGTTCGAGGCGGTTTTTGGAACCCCCTGATCGCAACTTTGTGAATGTTGACCTAAAGCAAAGTTGATGAGCTTTCGCGATTGTGCAGATTGCAAGCTGACAGATATAGCTCCGTAAATATGAATCCTGCTGTATGCGAGGTAAGCTGACTTTTAGTTTTGAAAGCTGTACAGACTTATGCGAACATACAGAGAAATACATATTTCGTCCGGAAACGAATTAATCTGACCAAAGGACTATTGATGTTGTACTGCGATTTTGTATCAGTTTGGGGATAGAGCCAAATGCCCGCGTAATCCGTATATGCTGCTTTGCTCAATGGAAGTGCTGATTACTTGTGCAAGTTGCAATACGGTTTTATTGTTATCAGCGACATCATTAAAGCACACGGCTCGTTTCAGTGCCGGTGATATGATAACAGGGTATAAAAAGAATTCCCCCGACAGACTTTTACATCTGTCGGGGGAATCCTTAAAAAAGGAAATTAAATGAAACGAACTTTACTTATTTTTTCTCTTTTTCGCCGTGAACGCAGCCGCAGCAGCGGACGCGCTCATTGCAAGCACAGCAAGCCCCGCGAGCGGTGCAGCTGTGTGCGGATTAGTATCTTCGCCTGTTTCTACGACTACATCGACATTGTTCTCTACCGGTGTCTTGTCGGTGTCATCGTCTGTGTCTATCTCGATCTCGGTTTCCGTGTCGCTTTCCACATCGCTGTCCACTATTGCTCTGTCCTTGAACAGGATAGCGTAAACGGAGAACTTGTCGGTAAGGAACGAGAGCTTTCCGGTTTCGAGGTCGTATGCTGCGGGTATGATCTCAACTTCGCCGTTGTGGATCCTTGCGACATAGTAGCTGCGCTCAACGGTGGGATCGTTGTTTTCAAGTCCTTCGGGGAGATCAATAGAAACCTCAATCTGACCATTAGTTTCATGTATCTGTACAGCAGAGTTGCCGCCGACCTTCTTGAACAGGTCAATATCGAGATACATCGCTATTTCGAGTTCCTCACCTGCGTCAGTAATCGCTTCTTCAACAAGAGCTTCTTCCTCGGCTGTGGGCTTTACTTCCTCGACTTCGAGATAAACCTTGACATCTTCGCCGCTTGCCATAGCTGTGCGGTCACTGTCGGTAAGTATTGCGTCAGCAAGCTCGCTTCCGGGGGTGCTGATCTGTGCCTCTCCTGCGTTATCTTCCTCGTCCGTAATGTCCTCGAAAGTACCTGCTGCGGGAGTTACTGTTTCAGTCTCCGTAGGCGTTACGGGGGTGGGGGTTACGATATTCGTGGGAACATATACCGGCACAGTGTAGTTGTATGTCCATTGTGCATTAACAGTCAGATCATACGCCGGCATTGTTGTCGGAATAGCGGGATTCCAGCCGGTAAAGGTGTAATCCTGTCTTGTCGGGTTAGCGGGAGCGGTTATCGCTGTTCCATAGTCCTGTGTGATAGGAGCTATCGTTGTGCCGCCGTTCGTGTTGAATGTGATAGTGTACTGATTTATCTTCCACTGTGCTGTGAATGTCAGATCTTCGGCGGGCATTGTTTCGGGGATATCCTTATCCCAGCCGAGGAATGTGTAGCCTTCCTGTCCGATAGTGGGGATATAGTCCGCTATTGTTTCACCATATTCAAGATAATACTCTGCGGAGCCGCCGCCTGCAAAGTCGAAGTACAGAGTGTACTTGTTCACAGTGTACACAGCTTTCAGCGTTATATTTGCTGTGAGCTTTGCAGAGAAATCATACTCCGCCTCGCCGTCGGCAGACCAGAACTTGAATGTATAGCCTGTCTTTTCGGGGTCTGTTGTAGGCTTGCTTACAGTCTGATTATAGGTGAGCTCCTGTGCCGCAGGCTCAGGCGTACCCCCGTCAGCGTCAAACTGAATTGTGATCTTGCTGCCGGTATTGATGATGACAGCAGCCGCTTCGGAAGCGTTGTGATTGTCGTCAGCCGTAAAACGCACATAGTATGTACCCGCTGCGTAGCCTGTGCCGGTTGTATCTGTAACAGCCGCAAAACCTGCGGTCGCACTCGTTTTGCTTATCTCCATAGCCGTGGTAAGTCCGGTGATAACTCCGTCAGCCTTGCCCTCAATAGTCTCGTTTGTGGAGGAGAGAACAGGCTTTTCCTGCGAAGCCTTTGTCAGTGTTACCGTGGCGGAGCCTGTCAAGGTTTCGTAATTGTCGGCTGTGACCTGATAATAAACTGTGAGAGGGCTGTCCTTAACATTTGCGATCGTAGGGCTTGCGGTCTTGTCGTATGTACCCTCGGTCGTGCCGTACTTTACCGTATAACCGTTTGTGGGGGCTGTTACCTTGACCGTGATACCATGAGCCTCGCCGTCGTATGCGGTGCTTACCTCAGCCGCAGACGCTGTTATATCAGCCTTGCCGATAGTGAAATTCGTTATCACGGAGCCTGTGTAGTTGCCCTTTCCGGTAACAGTTGCCTTTGCGGTCTCGCCCGCGTTGATATTATCGCTGTATGTGATAGTATAATCAGTATTTTCTGTAAGCGTCTTTGTGCCGTCCTTTACTGTAACAGCCGGAGTTTTTGCTGTGCCGTCATAAGTGAGGGCAGGAGCTGTCGCAACGATCACATTGTCTGCTGTGAGCGGTTTCGGTGCAATTGTGAAATCAACGGAAGCCGTAGCCGCGCCTGTACCTGTACCCACGGTCACCTTTGCGGTATATGTTCCCGCGTCGGTGGGAGCGGAGCTGAGCTTTGTTGTTCCCTGATAATACTCTATCGTGTATGTGCCGGGGAATGCTGTGGTGTTGTAGCCTGTGGAGAGGGTCGCCGCCTTTGCTGTGCCGTCATAGGTCAGACTTGTGGGGGCGCTGATCGTAAGGGTTTTGCCTGTCGTTATATCGCAGTCTCCGTCACCTGTGCAGGTCGCGGTAATAGTGTTCGCGCTGTCACCCGTTCCGACTGCGTACGTGAAACTGTGGGTGTGGTCTGACTCCTCAAACTCCGCCATGATCGTTACAGTCTTTTTCGGCATTGTGAAAGAATACTTTGAGCCTGCCGTGACAGTGGTCAGTGCAATCTCGACGGGAGCTAAGGTGCCGTTGGACTCTCCACTGCCGTCAAATAAAGATGTATAGGGAGAAACATTTTGGATTACCCTGATAGAAGTGATCTTTCCGTCAGTGAGATAGAAAGTCCACTGAATATCACCGCAATCAAAATAAGCATAAGATGCAGCTGCGTAAAAACCTGATATATCTGATGTTGTTTCAGTAACGAGCGTATTTCCGTTATATACAACAAATTGTCCATTCTCCACCTTGCAGGTATATCCTGTAGTCTCATATTCACCTGCAAATTCCGCAGTTCCCATAAGAGTAACAAGGTCATCAAAAGTCTCAACACCATTCTTCGCAACGGTGGCTTTTATTGACTTGAACTCATATCCCGAAGCAGGTGTGACAGTAAGTGTAACGGAAACGCCTACCTCTGCCTTAGTCGCGGCTGTGGTACTGCTACCGACAGTCGCGGTAACAGTGCCGTTTTCGGATTTGTCGATTATATTGAATATCGGGAGTTTCCAAGTGAGTGTTTTGCCATTCAGTATGTCACCCTTATATGTACCCGATATTTCTATTTCATTATCTCCTTCATAAAGAGAATAATTACCATCTCCGGAATAAGCAAGCGTAGCACTATAATAGATAGCTATATCCGCCACTACCAGTGTGCTTTCGGCTGAGGGTCGAACAAATGTAACTGTCCTACCGGGATCAGAAGAATAAAATGCATAGTTTCCAATTTTGGTAACACTTGCCGGGATAGAGATGTTTTTAACACTGTCGCAGTTTTGAAACGCATAGTTGCCTATTCCGGTAACACCCTCCTCAAGAACGATATTTTGGATATCACCTTTTATATCGTTCCACGGTGATACAGATGCGGTGGTGTCGTAAGAATCCATGGCATAATCCGCCATATTTCCTGTCGCGCTGCTCGCGTCAGTTTTCTTGACTGTCATGGTCTTTGTGTCATTGTCATAGGTCACGGTGCAGTCGCCGCTTGTCCAAGATGATGTATCTGCGCTCGCTGTCACACTCATTCCCACCATGCACAAAACTATCATGCAGAATGACAGGAACACGCTTAGAATTTTGTGTTTCGTTCTTTTCATTTTGAGTTTTCCTTTCACATTTTTTCGCCCTATGCAAAATAAATCTATCAGATCGACACTTGCATAAGCACTGTAATATATTATACCGCTTAAATTAGTTTTTGTCAAGTTAAAATACTTTTTATAATAGTGCATAGTCGCTGTTATATGTACTAAAATAGTGTAAAAGGCTTTTAACGACTAATAGAGGTAGTAATATGACCGTTGATTTTATACGGACCCGTATCACAGAACTTAGGCTGCAAAAAAATGTTTCGGAATATAAAATGAGCTATGACTTGGGGCATAGCAAGGGTTATGTTCAAAGTATCACTTCCGGTAGAGCAATGCCGTCAATGAGTGAATTCCTTTATATTTGCGAGTATTTTGAAATAACTCCTGAGCAGTTCTTCTCCGAGAATGTTCCAAAGCCGATCAAGCTTGAACGAACAATGCGGTTATTGAAGGAGCTTAATGATGCCGATCTTGATAGGATCCTCGATCTTGCGGAACGCTTTTCCGAGAAATAGGAAGATTATACTACAAATGAAAATCCGCTGCCTTTACAGACAGCGGATAGTTTTTATTCGGTTTCGGTTATGGCAAGCATTATTGCGGCTCCGAGGCAGAAACCTCTCTCGAAGTCCTGTTCGCTCTCACAAGCTGATGTAATGTTAATTGCGTCTGTGAACCGTTCAAGAAGCTCCGAACAGTTGGGATACTTGCTAATGAGTGTGTTTTTGAGCTGCTCGACCTCGTTCTTAGCTTTAACGAACCTTTCCGAAGTAGGTGACGGTAGTGAGCACGGGCTTATCTCTCCATAGTAGAGCTTTTCAAGTATGGATTTCATTGTAGTTTTCCTCCGGTATTATAATAGTGCAAACTGAATACCGCCGTAACTTGTTTGTTTATACGGTTTTGGAAAACTTCTTTATCGGAGACGAATGGGAGGGGGAGAAGCTTTCCTTCAGGAAAGTTTCTCCCCCTCCCCGCCTGTGCAAAACGCTGAAATTTGTTGTGAATGTCAACAAAACAGTTAAATTTATCACCGTTTTTGTGTGAAATGTGTTATAATGATTGGTGCTAACAATACCTGCAGCGGGTATGACTGAAACGGAGGATAGTGCAATGAAGTATAAGGTGCTTATAAACCAGGGGGAGAATCCCGCTATAATCAGGGATTTCTTTATATACACACAGAAGTATTTTACCGCCTACACAACTACCGATATATGGGAAGATGTGATAAACCATTTTGAGGCTGTAAAGCCCGATGTTTACATAATCTTCATGGAATCCGCCTACAGTGAGGCTGTCACTCAGATTCCGAGGCTCAAAACCAACTCCAACTATAATGACGCACCTATAATCGTGATCGGTAAGCGCGAAGACTGCAACGATTTCGAGCAGAATCACCCGCATACCGCAAGCATGATAATCCGCCGCCCCATATCCTCCGATAATATTGCGCTCAGTGTCATCGCTTTCCTCGAAAAGGGACACGAGGAGCAGATAAGCGACAATACCAGAAAGAAGATACTTGTCGTTGACGATGACCGCACCATACTGAAGATGATAAAGGCTGCGATCGAGGACAAGTACGACGTTACCGCAATGCTCAACGGCGTCATGGTGGAAAGATTCCTGTCCATGAACGAAGTCGATCTCGTTATCCTTGACTACGAAATGCCGATAATGACCGGCGCTGCAATATTCCGTATGATGAAAGAAAATCCGAAATTCAGCAAGATCCCTGTCTGCTTCCTGACAGGCGTTTCGGAACGCGAAAAGGTGGAGGAGATCATGTCGCTCCGCCCGCGCGGATATCTGCTGAAACCTATCAATATGGAAATGCTGCTCGCAACTATTGCCAACCTTGCATAAGGAGAAACTACAATGGACGACATCAGGAAAGACACTTCTATGGATGACGAAGAACTCAGACTAACCGACTTGATAGACGTGGAAACTCTCCAGAGGATCCAGGACGCATTTTCGGATATGACAGGAATGGCTGCGCTTACCGCCGACAAAAACGGAGTTGCGGTAACTCAGGGTTCAAACTTCACCGATTTCTGCATGAAATATACCCGACGTTCCCTTTTCGGCTGCATGAAATGCTTCGAGTGCGACAAGCACGGCGCGGAGCTTACTCTTGCAAGCGGACAGCCCTGCTCCTACTACTGCCATGCGGGACTTGTGGATTTCGCGGCACCGATCATGGCTAACGGGAAGATGATCGGAAGCTTTATCGGAGGTCAGGTGCTTCCTCAGGCTCCGGTGCTGTCGGAATTCCGCAAGACCGCGGAGGAACTCGGGATAGACCCCGACGAGTATGTAAAAGCAGTTCACGATGTCCGCATAGTTGACAAGGAAACTATAGACAAGGCAGCACATTCGCTGTACGCTATCGCGGGAGTTCTTTCGGATATGGCATACAAGAACCATATGCTGTTCAAGACCAACCGTGAGGTGGAAGCGGCTTCCCGTATGAAGAGCGACTTCCTCGCAAACATGAGCCATGAGATCCGGACACCTATGAACGCGGTACTCGGTATGGTGGATCTTGCTCTGCGTGAGGAAATGTCACATAACGCGAGAAACTTCGTAAATCAGATCAAAGTTGCGGGTAAGAACCTGCTTGTTATTATCAACGATATTTTGGACTTCTCAAAGATCGAATCCGGAAAAATGGAGATCATTCCGGACGAGTACGAGCCGCTGTCGATCGTGAACGACGTTGCCAACATCGTGAATACGCGTATCGGTGACAAGGAGATCGAGTTCACAATGGACATCGAGCCGACGATACCGAGAATGCTGTACGGCGACAATTTCCGTATTCATCAGATAATGATAAACATTCTGAACAATGCGGTAAAATTCACTAGAAAGGGTTTTGTGAACCTGAAAATAGGCTGTGAGTTTGAGGGAGAGGATCAGGTAATACTGAAGATCGACATCAAGGACAGCGGTATCGGTATCAAGAACGAGGACAAGAAGAAGCTGTTCAACTCATTCCAGCAGGTTGACAGCAAGCGCAACCGTAATGTAGAGGGAACCGGACTCGGACTTGCTATCACGCAGCAGCTTCTCGGACTTATGGGCGGAAGCATACGCTTTGACAGTGAATACAACAAGGGAACGACGTTCTTTATCAAGATACCGCAGAAGATAGTTGACAGAATGCCGTCCGTTCCTCCGCTTGAGAAGAAGATAAGTGTGGTGGTGCGCTCGGACAACGAGTTCTTCAAGGATCAGCTGTTTATTGACCTCAAGCGCATAGGTGCGGATTACATAGAAGTTGAGAACTGCGCGGAGCTTGAAACATACAAACCGGACTTCCTTATCATAGACAAGAACGAACTTACGAACTCGCTTCTCAACTACCTTGAAAAACACACGGAGATCATGTGTCTCGCAGTCGCGGACTACGCGAGCCGCAGCTCGGTAATGCTGCCGAATGTTCATGTTATCCGCAAGCCGGTGTACTCTCTCGGACTGTACAACGCTATGGGTATCAGCAATATCAAGCTGTTCACCGACACTTCCGAGGAAGAGACATTCAATTTTGTCGCGCCGGAAGCAAAGGTACTTATTGTCGATGACAACGCGGTCAACCTCACGGTAGCCAAAGGCTTGCTCGAACCGTTGCAAATGGGCGTTGAGCTTGCGAGCAACGTCGGTGAAGCGATAGACCTTATGAACCAGATGAAGTTTGATGTTATCTTCATGGATCACATGATGCCGGAAGTTGACGGGATCGAGGCTACGCATATCATCAGACGGCTGATGCCGGAATATGACGGAGTTCCGATAATCGCGCTGACTGCAAACGCGGTAAGCGGCGCAAAGGAGATGTTCCTTGCCGAGGGCATGGACGACTTTGTCGCAAAGCCGATAGATCTGAAAGATATCACGGCTAAGCTGCATAAATGGCTGCCTAAAGAGAAGCTGGTGCCGATTTCCGCGGAAGAAGCCGAAAAGGCAGCGGAGGAGAAGAAGCTTCTCCAGCCGGAAATAGTAATTGAGGGACTCGACACGAAAACTGCCATTGACCGTCTCGGCAGCATAGACCTGTTTATGACGGTAATGAAAGAGTATTATCTTGCGATAGACAAGAAATCCGAGGTCATTCAGAAGTATTTTGAAGCGGGCAGCATACACGATTACACTGTCGAAGTTCATTCGCTTAAGAGCACTTCCCGCCAGATAGGCGCAATGGAACTTGCCGATCTTGCGGCTGACCTTGAAAAAGCGGGCAACGAGGGCAATATTGCGCTCATCAAGGAAAAGACGATGCCGATGCTTGCGATGTACAGGCAGATGAAGGATATCTTACAGCCGCACGTTCCGGTGGAAGAAAAGAAGGAACTTGTCGCAGCCACGAAAGATGATATTCTTCCGCTGCTTGACCAGGTTGCGGAAGCTATTGAGACATTCGATACTCTTGCGATCGACGAGGTCGTGGAACAGCTCGCTGCGTTCGAGTTCCCCGCAGACCAGCAGACCTGCTTCGAGAATCTGCGCGACGCAGCCGAGATCAGCGATATCGACACTATCGGTGCTATTATCCCCGAGTGGAAAGCTCTTCTTTGATGGGGCTCGCGGGGCAGGAGAACCCCCACCCTACACCAAAAGGGCTTTACCCACTTCACTGGGAGACTTTATATATTGATGAATAATATCCAAAACAGCAGACTCGTTACTATCGGGTCTGCTGTTTTTGTGTTGCTGAACAAAGTATCGGGTCTGACAGCGGAGCGGATAAAGCCCTTTGGAAAAAGAGAGGGGTCGAGGGGAGAGGAAAAACCTTTCCCTCGGGAAAGGTTTTTCCTCTCCCCCGCTGCACAAAAACCCCCGCACTTGACGGCGAACCGCCGGTGCAGGGGTCGAAGGATTCAGTTTGTTACCTTTTGAGGCGAACGCTTAGCGAAGTGCAGCCTGAGCAGCAGCAAGTCTTGCGATCGGAACACGGAACGGCGAGCAGGATACATAGTCAAGACCGATCTTGTGGCAGAACTCAACAGATGTCGGGTCACCGCCGTGCTCACCGCAGATACCGCAGTGGAGCTTGCTGTTTACGGGCTTGCCAAGCTTGATAGCCATTTCCATGAGTTTGCCTACGCCTGTCTGGTCGAGTTTTGCGAAAGGATCGTTCTCGAAGATCTTGGTGTCGTAGTAAGCGCCGAGGAACTTGCCTGCGTCATCACGGGAGAAGCCGAATGTCATCTGAGTAAGGTCGTTTGTACCGAAGCAGAAGAAGTCAGCTTCCTTAGCGATCTCGTCGGCTGTAAGAGCCGCTCTCGGGATCTCGATCATTGTACCAACTTCGTACTTGAGGTCGATACCTGCTTCCTTGATAACTTCGTCAGCAGTTTCAACAACTACCTTCTTGACGAACTTGAGCTCCTTGACCTCGCATACCAGAGGGATCATGATCTCGGGAACGAGGTTCCAGTCGGGATGAGCCTTCTTAACGTTGATAGCAGCCTTGATGACAGCCTTTGTCTGCATCTTTGCGATCTCGGGGTATGTTACCGCAAGACGGCAGCCTCTGTGACCCATCATCGGGTTGAACTCGTGCAGAGATGCAATGAGAGCCTTGATCTGCTCAACGGTCTTGCCCTTCTTGTCAGCGAGAGCCTTGATGTCAGCTTCTTCTGTAGGAACGAATTCATGGAGCGGAGGATCGAGGAATCTGATAGTTACCGGGTAACCTTCAAGTGCTTCGTAAAGCTTCTCGAAGTCAGCCTGCTGCATGGGTTCGATCTTAGCGAGAGCCTCTTCGCGCTCCTCAACTGTATCGGAGCAGATCATCTCTCTGAACGGCCCGATCCTGTCGGGATCGAAGAACATATGCTCTGTACGGCAGAGACCGATACCTTCTGCACCGAGCTCTCTTGCCTTCTTAGCGTCTGTGGGAGTATCGGCGTTTGTTCTTACCTTGAGCTTTCTGTACTTGTCAGCCCAAGCCATAACGCGTCCGAACTCACCTGCGATAGTAGCGTCAACAGTCTTGATCTGACCGTCGTAGATGTTACCTGTTGTACCGTCGATAGAGATCCAGTCGCCCTCGTGGAATTCTTTGCCTGCGAGTGTGAACTTCTTGTTCTCTTCGTCCATGTTGATCTCCGAGCAGCCGGATACACAGCAGGTTCCCATACCTCTTGCAACAACGGCTGCGTGAGATGTCATACCGCCGCGTACTGTAAGGATACCCTGGGAAGCCTTCATACCTGTGATGTCCTCGGGAGAAGTTTCAAGTCTTACGAGAACTACCTTTTTGCCCTGAGCCTTCCAGTTTTCAGCGTCTTCAGCAGTGAATACGATCTGACCGCAAGCAGCTCCGGGGGAAGCGCCGAGACCCTTGCCGATAGGAGTAGCAGCCTTGAGGGCAGCAGCGTCGAACTGCGGGTGGAGAAGTGTGTCGAGGTTACGGGGGTCGATCATCAGAACAGCTTCCTGCTCTGTCTTCATTCCCTCGTCAACGAGGTCGCAAGCGATCTTGAGAGCAGCGGGAGCGGTTCTCTTACCGTTGCGGCACTGGAGCATATAGAGCTTCTTGTTCTCAACAGTGAACTCCATATCCTGCATATCGTGATAATGCTGTTCGAGGATATCGCAAACCTTTACGAATTCCTTGTAAGCTTCGGGGAACTCCTGCTCCATCTGTGCGATAGGCATAGGAGTACGAACGCCTGCAACAACGTCCTCGCCCTGTGCGTTCTTTAAGAACTCGCCCATGAGCTTCTTTTCGCCTGTAGCAGGGTCACGGGTAAATGCAACACCTGTACCGGACTCGTTGTTGAGGTTGCCGAATACCATCGGCATTACGTTTACTGCGGTACCCCAGCTGTACGGGATATCGTTGTCGCGGCGGTAAACGTTAGCACGCGGGTTGTCCCAAGAACGGAATACTGCTTCGATAGCGAGCTTCAACTGCTCGATAGGATCGGAGGGGAAGTCCTTGCCGAGCTGGTTCTTGTACTCAGCCTTGAACTGTGTAGCAAGCTCCTTGAGGTCAGCCGCTGTGAGTTCAACGTCGAACTTAACGCCCTTTTCTTCCTTCATCTTGTCGATGAGCTGTTCAAAATACTTCTTGCCGACTTCCATAACAACGTCGGAGAACATCTGAATGAAACGTCTGTAGGAGTCATAAACGAAGCGCTCGAATGTAGGATCGGGGTTGCCTGCGATCATAGCAGCAACAACTTCGTCGTTAAGACCCAGATTGAGGATAGTATCCATCATGCCGGGCATAGAAGCTCTTGCACCGGAACGAACGGAAACGAGCAGCGGGTTTGTCTTGTCGCCAAACTTCTTGCCGTTTATCTTTTCCATTTCCTCAACGCCCTTCATAGCCTGAGCCATGATCTCGTCGTTGATCTTTCTGCCGTCCTCGTAATACTGGGTGCAAGCTTCTGTGGAGATAGTAAAGCCCTGAGGTACGGGGAGACCGATCTTGGTCATTTCCGCGAGGTTAGCGCCTTTACCGCCGAGAAGCTCTCTCATGTCTGCGTTACCTTCACTGAAAAGGTAAACATATTTCTTTGCCATTGGATTTGTCCTCCTGAATTTTAATTAGTTCCGCAGTTTTCGGTCTTTGCCGCGCCGGTCTCTGCCCACGGCGCGCTTAAATCAACGTTCTTCTGCATAACACATATATTATAGCATATATTTAACATAATTTCCAGTATTTTTAAAAAATTTTTATGAAATTTTGAAGAAAATTTTTTATGCTGCGGAAATAAGCCGATTTGCGTGCAAACGATTGATTTTTTACTTATTATATGGTATAATATTTAGCATGATTTTACAGAGAGGTAACAAAATGAACGATATGTCTGATAAAACGGCGCTTATGGCGGCTGCACAGAAAGCGCGCGGAGCGGCGTATGCCCCGTACTCGGGATTTTCGGTGGGCGCCGCGGTGGTTTGCGGCGACGGCAGCGTATATACCGGCTGCAATATAGAGAATGCTTCATATCCCTGCGGGATATGCGCGGAGAGGACTGCCGTTGCCAAGGCGGTCAGCGAGGGAAAGCGGGAGTTCCGCATGATAGCCGTGACCGGCAGTTCGGCAGAGAAATGCACGCCCTGCGGTATCTGCCGTCAGTTTTTGTATGAGTTTTCGCCGGATATGTCGGTTCTTTGCGGGAATGATGCCGGTGAGTATGATGAGATAAAGCTGTCGGAGCTGTTGCCGTGCGGCTTTGGAGCGAGTTCTATGGAGTGAGCAGATAGTGATCGGCGGCGAGGCAGAAAACGATTATCTTTTGCCGCGGTAACATACGGAAACGCAGCCGCCGTGCGGCTTTGGAGCAAGTTCTATGGAGTGAGCAGACGGCTATCGGCAGCGAGGTAGAAAATGTGATGCCTGAACAGTGCTGCGAACGGAAACGCAGCCGCCGCGCGGCGTTCTATGGAGTGAGCGGATAGTGAAGTGATCGGCGGCGGACTGCGTGAAATAAAGGGGATAAAATGAGAAAAGATACATCAATTGATATGACGACGGGAGCGATACTTCCGAAACTGCTGAAGCTGTCACTGCCGCTGATGCTGTCGAGCGTGCTGCAGCTTCTGTTCAACGCTGCCGACATCATCGTCGTCGGCAACTTTGCGGGCGACAACTCTCTCGCGGCAGTCGGCTCGACGTCATCACTGGTAAACCTTATGACGAACCTGTTCCTCGGACTTTCGACGGGTGCAAACGTGCTTGCGTCGCATTACATGGGGGCGGGCGACGGCGAACGCGTCAGCAGGACCGTACATACTTCCATGCTGCTGAGCGTGATAAGCGGACTGTTCCTGACAGCGGTGGGGTGCTTGTTTGCCGATGATCTGCTGGCACTGATGCAGACGCCGCCGGAGGTTCTGGAACTTTCGGCACTGTACCTGCGCATCTACTTCGCCGGTATGACAGCGATGCTGGTGTACAACCTCGGAAGCTCGATACTGCGGGCAAAGGGAGACACGAAACGTCCGCTGCTGTATCTGACGCTTTCGGGCGCGGTAAACGTGATACTTAACCTTATATTTGTTATACTTTTTAAAATGGATGTTGCCGGAGTTGCACTTGCTACCGTGATCTCCCAGTGTATGTCGGCGTTTCTGATAATACGCTGCCTTGCGCGTGAAACGGATTCGTTCCGGCTTGAACTGCGGAAACTGCGGCTGGACGGCGCGACGGTGGGCAAGATGCTGAAAATAGGCGTTCCGGCGGGATTTCAGGGAGTTCTGTTCTCACTCTCGAATGTGGTGATACAGTCCTCGGTCAACAGCTTCGGCGCGATCGTAATGGCGGGCAGCGCCGCGGCGGCAAGCATAGAAGGCTTCATCTGGGTATCCATGAACGCTTTCTCACAAGGCGCTCTTACGTTCACCGGCGCGAATATCGGTGCCGGCAGATACAGCCGGGTCAACAGGATCGCTGTGATATCCTGCTCCTGCGCGGCTGCTGCGGGGATAATCCTCGGCAATCTCGCGTATCTGTTCGGAACGCCGCTGCTGAGCATATACGATACCCGCCCGGAGGTCATAGAAGCCGGACTTGTGCGGATGAGCCTTGTCTGCACCATGTACTGCACCTGCGGACTGATGGACTGTATAGTGGGCTCGATCCGCGGCATGGAGTACGCGGTGACACCCACGGTCGTTTCGCTGCTCGGAGCCTGCGGACTCCGCCTGCTCTGGATATTCACCGGCTTTCAGCTTCCGGAGTTCCACACCGAGTTCTGGCTTTTCATGTCCTACCCGGCTTCGTGGATAATCACTTTTCTTGCGCATCTCGTCTGCTACTTCTTCATGCGCAGGAAACTGCCGGCTGCCGATATCACGACGGACTCGTGATATGCTATATTACAAAATGTTGCATAAATATGAAGCGGCGGTTAGTGAAAATTTAACAAAAAAACAGCTTTATTTATCGGAAATCGGATAAAGTTACAAAATTTCATTGACTTTTCGGGGGTATTTGTGTATAATGTATTTATATAGTAGTATAAGGGTATCTATGCCCTTTTACACATTGAAAGGAGGTGCAATATGTTAAGAACGAACGCGGTAAACGCTGATGTTAAGGTGAATGCGCAGAACGGAAACAAAGCCCGTGAAAACGACGGAGGTTTCTCCGATATCCTCGGCAATGTAAGCTCCGACGGCAGCCGCAGACAGCAGGGACTTTCCGGGTCGTCCGACAGAAACTTCGGCAAGGAGTTCGGCTACACGAAAAAGGCTTCGGAAAGCGTAAGAGCAGCTGACACGGGCGCTACGGCGAATGCGGGTGAGGATTTCGCGCCGCAGGAGATGCAGGGCTTCGACACGGCTGCGGCAGACAGGCTTCTTGAACAGGCAGCCGAAACAGTGACGCGCACAGTTGCGGAGACCGGCGAGGCTCCCACAAAGGAAGAAGCTGCGGAAATGATGGCGGAAGCGCTGAGAAGCATATCTCCGCAGAAAAAACGGCTTGCGCTGTCGGGATCCGAGAGCGGTATCGTTTCCGAAGAGACGGATATACCGGCAATGCCGGCAGATGATCTCGCTGAAGTGCTGGCAGATGTGATAGCAGCTATGTCGGGAAACGAAAATGCCGCAGAACAGGGACTTTCCTTTGGGACGGACATTGCGGACGCAGGTGACGGCGAAGCTTCGGTTCATGTCATTACCCCGGATTCCTCGTTCCTCATGACGGAAAAGCACGTTGAAGCAGCCATGATATCGGAAAGCAGAAACGCGCAGCCTGAAATGACGGAATACGGCGGATTCGCGGAAATGCTCGGAACAGAGGATGACGGAGCCTACGATTTCGGCAGATATGACCCCTACAGCGGTTATGACGATGAAACACTGGACGACTTCGGACTGAGATTCACGGAAAACGCGCGGGAAATGTTCGCAGGACGCACAGAGTTTGACGATCGTGTTTTCACGGACGGCAAGGGACTTATCGAAAAGGTGCTGGCAAAGCTCGGAGACGAGAGTACCGAAAGCGGCGAAATGATCGCGGAAATGCCCGCGGTAAAGGATGCGGCGGAAATGCTGAGCGAGATCATCGGAGAAGCCAAGCGCAAGCTGGGACTTACCGAGGTGAAGTATGAGCATACCACCGGCGAGAGCGACGCTGCGGTACCGCTGATGCAGAACGAACACGTCAAGCTTTCACATGAGATGAAGAGCAGTGACCGCACAGACGAACTGGATCATATCCTGAACGCCGGCGAGGAAGCTTCGGAGATCGGCACTGCGGAAGAGATACGGCATACCGGCAGAACAGATGCTGCGGGAACCGCCCGTGACGGCGAAAGAAACGACGGAAGCAGCGGCAGGTTCGATGCGGCGAAAGACGGAGATTCCCCAAAGACCGAAACTTATGACGCGGTGCGTATGTCATCACAGCTTATGGGCGGCAGGACGGAAACGGATATCCCGATCGAACGCTTTGAGCTTACCGGAGAGACTGCACAGATAAGACCGCCGGAGATCCAGACTGCGGAAGAAATACTTGAACGTATTCAGAATATGCAGGACGATCACACGGAGTTCACTATGGTGCTGAATCCCGAAAGCCTGGGCAGGATCACAGTCAAGCTGGTCATGACTGGCGAGAGAACGGCTGTCGAGATCACGGCTGAGAATCCCGAAACAAGAGCCATACTGGCTGCAAGATCGGAAAATCTACAGACGATGCTGCGAAACAACGGCGTGGAACTCGAAAGATACCAGGTGGTTTCGGAGCAGGAGAACTCACAGTTCCGCGAGCAGAGCTATGAGGGCAGCAGCAAGAATCCGTATTCACGGAATGAAAACGGGAATGAA
>JAGAWN010000046.1 GCA_017941355.1 Ruminiclostridium sp.
ATACTTTCAAAAGGGCTCAGGTAGAGATCAGCCGCCGTTCCTGCATTAAAAAGGCTTCCGGAAAGAATGTTGTTGACGATCAGGGCAAATACAGTGCCAAATACGCACTCACAAATCTGTTGTTCTGTGAGGAATGCGGTGCGGCATACCGCCGGACGACATGGACAGCCAAAGGGTACAAGGAGATCGTGTGGCGCTGTGTGAGCCGCTTGGAGAGGGGAAAGCAGAAATGCAAGCATTCCCCGACTCTCCACGAAGAAAGCCTGCACAGAGCAATTGTGGACGCAATAAACGGCTTCTGCGATGTGCGGGAGAAGGTGAAAGCCGTTCTGAAAGAGAGTGTGCAAAGAACCATTGCTCCCGAGGGCAAGACATTGGCGCAGCTTGAAAAGCTGAAGAAAGAGCTGAACGACGAGGTCAGCAGACTGCTTGATCTTACGCTCAGGGAGAATGATTATACTAAATACGACAGCGAGTTCAAGAGGCTGTCTGACGAGATAGAGAAGATCAACGAGCAGATACGCACAGAGCAGGAAAAGCTTACGGAACGCTCGGTGTCTGCCGATACGATGCAGACCATACTTGACAGAATTGAGAACACGAACTTTCAGCTCACCGAGTACGACGATGTTATGACAAGGGGCTTCATAGAGCGGATAACCGTGATAGACAAGCACACGATAAAAATACAATTCAAGGGTGGTTATGAGACTGTACAGACCCTTGATTGACATAGATGAAGCGGCAGCCGTCAGAAATGACGGCCGTTTGCTATTTCCTCAAAAAACTTGACAGACCGGTTATTGGGTGGTATAATAACAATTACACATTAAGTAGGCGGTAGTATTGTCGACAGATTTAATAGCGGATAGCAAAAAAATCTAAAATGGATACCAAACACACGAAATCCCTTTAACCAAGCCGGTAGAAGGGGTTTTTGTTTTGCTTATTTAACGATTTTGGACGTTGCTTCCTTTGTGGACTATCACAACAAACGCCGCCCAAAATTGTGCAGGCTGCACATTCCTGTTTAGTTCGAGCGGTTGACTGTTAATCAAGTCGCCCATGCGAAAATTTTAATACTATTTTCAGCTTTTGAGGTCTGGGTTAGGCTCGATTTTCGGAGATTTTTGACTGAAATAATCTCCGTGATAGACTGACTATCATTTTTCGGGCATTTTTTCTGATTTTCCTGTTATGTTCGAGCGCTATCAGAAAATTCGTATTATAGAGCGAAACTATTATTAAAAGACGAATTGCCCGATGTTCAAATTTTAATAAAAGATATCGTATTTTGTCAGGCAGGTATCGTGCGGGAATTATGTAATATTGCAATGTGATCTATATTATATCGCGGCACGGTAGGTGACTGTGTGACAAGATACGTTCACTTTTGGAAAACTGTTCCGAATTGCGGTGTAATCTACAATTTTTACAAAATTTATGTTGAGTTTTTGTACCGATTATGTTATAATAGTATAAAATGTGTTTTCAGGAGTGTGACCTATATGAGATTATGCGTTCTGTTTCCGGGGATAGGCTATCACTGTGACAAACCGTTGCTGTACTATTCATCGCGGCTGGCGAGGAGTAGGGGATATGACTTACTGGCATTAAAGTTCTCGGATTTTCCCGAAGGTGCAAAGGGTGATGAAGATAAGATGCGGAAGGCTGCCGGTCACGCTCTCTCGCAGGCTGAGGAACAGCTTACAAGCGTTGATTTCACAGGATATGACGAGACTGTCTTTATTGGCAAGAGTATCGGAACCAAGGCGGCGCTCGCGTTCAGAGAAAAATACGGATTGTCTGCGAAAGTGGTACTGCTTACTCCCCTTGAAATGACATTTGAGCACGATACAGCTGATACAATTGCCTTTCACGGTACATCAGACCAGTGGGCGATTACTTCTGTGATCGAGCGTTTGGCACATGAGAACGGCGTTCCGCTTTATGAATACGAATATGCAAACCATTCCATTGAAACAGACGATGTGTTCCGGAATATAGAGTATCTGCGGGATATTGTTGAGAAGATAGACCGGTTCCTTTAATTTTTTGCAAAAAAAATTGTGATAGACGGGGTATTTATATAAAGCTTACAGATAAACAGCAGAAGGAAGCTGCAAAGAAGTTCTCGGAGTATTGGGCTGGAAAAGGCTATGAAAAGGGTGAGAGCCAAAAGTTTTGGATAGACCTGCTTGTCAATGTGTTCGGCGTTCATAATATTGCTGAATTTATCAGCTTTGAAGATCAGGTTCACCTTGACCATACCTCTTTTATTGATGTGTATATCCCGTCTATCTGTACGATGAAGTCACTATGCCGCCGGAGCTCCGCAAGGCACATCAGGCGAATGATGTCGCGGTTATGAAAGCGTATGGTCTGAGCACAAAAGGAGATGTTACCGAGTCAAGCTGCGTGGCGTTCTTGTTTGAAAAATATCGGGAGATCACGGAGGGAAAGTAATGGAGAAGAATAGTCGAAAACAAATTGTAATCGGCTGGGTGAAGATCGTACTCGGTCTGCTCGTCTTTTCGTTTGGTGTACATCTGACGATATTTGCAAACATCGGACTTGCTCCGTGGGATTGTCTTGGAATGGGTATCGCAAATCATACACCTTTCAATTACGGTATATCTATGACGCTGATAGCACTCACTATATTGATAATTGACCTGTTAATGAAAGAGAAGATAGGCTTCGGAACTGTTATAGACGCATTACTTACCGGAAACTTCGTCCAGTTGTTCAATTCCTTAAATCCGTTTCCAAAAAATGAAAACATTTGGATAGGGATAGCTTTAATGCTTGTCGGATTCGTTTTTATGGCTCTCGGTATGTGGATATACATGAAGTCAGAACAGTGCTGCGGACCGAGAGATGCGTTGCTGGTCGCGCTCGGAAAAAGACTGCCAAAAATACCGATAGGTATAGTGGAGGTTCTGCTGTGGGCAGTAGTTCTGCTGTGCGGCTGGCTGCTCGGCGGTCAGGTCGGGATCGGTACTCTTATCAGTACATTCGGAGCCGGACTTGTGATGCAGCTTGTATATTCATTAATCCACTTTGAACCCCGTGAGCTGCGCCATAAAGGTATGATTGATACGATAAAGGCATTGGCGGGGAAAGTCTGATTATCAGGAGAGAAAACATAAGTAACATGAAAGCACATATCAGAAAGCATAATGATTTTGAAGAAAATGAAGAACACAATCCTTATCTGAAAGCCGCAATACTTGAAGTTGTTGACAATCAGTTAGAGGGCAATGATCCGCCGGAAACGGGACAGACGCTAGACAGACTTATGGCTGCCGGCTACACCGAACAGCAGGCAAAAGAGAAGATTGCTGTTATTGTGGCTTATCATATCTACGATATTATGCACGACAACAAGGAATTTGACCGAGAAAAGTTTGTCAGCGATTTGCAGAAAATTGAGTAAATGAGGTTTATAGTTGATTTATGGAAACAGAAACAAAAGAGTCGTTCCTTTCGGATTTTGACCGTAAATTGCTGAACAAGGAATTTGCTTTGCAGTTTATCAATCGTGACTTGCTCAAATATATTGCTTTGGTGCTGATGACGCTAGGGCATTGGGCGTTAGAAATATATGCAATAACACGATCAAAGCCGTTCCTGCAATTCTCCGTGGCGGCGCAGTATTTTGCTCCTCCGGTGTTTTTCTTTTTTATAGCTGAGGGCTATCATTACACCAAATCAAAATCAAAGTACGCAATACGGCTTCTTATTTTTGCAGTCATCACGCAGATACCTCATTCGATGACACAACCGGGAGGGTTGACACTTTATAATCTGTTCCTGCAATGGAGCGTGCTCATGACGCTGTTTTTGGGACTTGTCGCACTGATAGTCCTGCATTGCGAGTGGAAGCTGCCGCTGCGTATCCTGATGATCGCCGCTTTGATGGGCGTGAGCTGGCTCCTGAACTGTGAGTGGGCTGTCAGTGGGATAATGATAATGCTGCTCTTTGACTTTCTCCGCGAAAAGCCGTTATTAAGACTGGCAAGCTACATAGTCCTTATGTTTGCTGTCATCAGCGTGACTACCGGAAGCTATCCGGATACAGGTATGTTTTTAACATATCTTGTACCGGTATGGAGTGCGGGAATTGTTATCACATTTTTCTACAACGGCAAGAAGGGACATTTTCCTTTATTTTCAAAGTACTTTTTCTATGTCTGGTATCCATTGCATTTGCTTCTGCAATGGTTATTTCAAATAATACTGGGTTGATCCTGATTTCCCTTAGCAATATGCGACTTTCAACAAGCAATACAAGGAGACACTATGCCAAAAGAAAACCTGCTTACCCGTGACCTTTACAGACAGATCAAGTCTATGGACAGGTCTGCAATGGAGAAAACGCTGAATAATATCTATGAAATGGGAGCAAAGGACGCTCTCGATAATGCAGTTATTGACTTGGATATAGAGAAAATCCGCTCGGAGATAGGAGCGGTCAACGGTATCGGGGAGAAGCGGCTGGAGCAGATAATGGAGATTATTCAAAGGAATATTACCGAAGCGGACAAACAAAGCGCACGGAATCCGGAAATGAATAAATCTGTAACGGCATAAGAGGTGTTTTGATGATCATTGCGGCGATTATTGTCATAATCATAGTCATTATCGTAACTGCACCTGAACGGGAGTACAAAAAGACTAATTACTGCAAATTAACGCATAATACATATCAGAAGGTTCGTTCGGATTTAGGACTTTTTGGCGAGTATATGTGCTATAAGTATTTAATGGACTATGAGAAGGTAGGCGCGAGGTTCCTGTTCAATATCTATATTCCCCGTGATGATACGACTACGGAAATTGATGTGCTTATGATCCACCCGACAGGTTTGTATGTGCTCGAAAGCAAGAATTATAGCGGTTGGATATTCGGTACTGATACAAATACATACTGGACGCAGACACTTCCACAAGGTAACAGAAGCATTAAAGAGAAGTTTTTGAATCCTGTCATACAGAACAATTCACATATAAAGTACCTTAAAAGGCTTATCGGGGAAGGTGTTCCGTGTAATAACATCGTTGTATTCTCGGAGCGTTGTACATTCAAGAATGTCACTGTAAATCCTAATGCTGAATATAAGGTCATAAAAAGGAACTTTCTGCGACAGACGATAGCAGAAATGACTAACAAAGCGGCTGTTTTGGCTCCAAATCAGATTGAGGATATTTTCAATACGCTTTATCCTTATAGTCAGGTCACGGAAGAAGCAAAACAAGCTCATATTCAGAACATCAACCAAAGAATTAGTCAGCCGCCGGTTCAATCTCCTGTGCCTGTTCCTTCTGCTACAGTAAAAACCGATGAAGCTGTTACTGATACATTTTCAGATGAATCAACCGATTTCTTTTGTCCGGACTGCGGTGCGGCTATCGTATTGCGAACTTTTCAAAGTGGACAAAACGCAGGAAAACAAATGTATTGTTGTATCAATAGCCCAAAATGCGGATACATCAAAGACAAGAATTGAAAATGAAGTTCATTTATTTTTGTTGAAAGTCTTTACAAATCCGATTTTCTATGATATTATATTAGTAATAACTAAATAAGGCGCTGCCTTTGGTGTTATAACACAACATATTGGATTTGGAGGATTATTCTATGGCACGAAAAGCAAAAGACGCAAAAGCACCGGAGATCAAGGAGTCTGTAAAGGCTGCTCCTGTCGAGGTTTCAAAAGAGCCTGCAAAGTCCGAAGTTAAGGCAGAGCCGAAAAAAGCCGCAAAGAAGCCTGCGGCAAAGAAAGCTGCTCCTGCAAAGGCAAAGGAAGAAACAAAAGCTGTCGCTGCTCCCGTCGAGGAAGTAAAAGCTCCGGCAAAGGAAGAAACAAAAGCTGTCGCGGCTCCCGTTGAGGAAGTAAAAGCTCCGGTAAAGGCTGAAACAAAGGAAGCTCCGAAGAAAGCAGGAAGAAAGCCTGCCGCAAAGAAAACTGCTGCTCCGGCAAAGGCAGAAGCAAAGACTGTTGCGGCTCCTGTGAAGAAAGAAACGAAGAAAGCGGCTCCCGCCAAAGCTGCAAAGGTCGTAACAACATCTGTTTTACAGGTTTCCGGCAGCGAATTTGATTTTGACAATGTTGTAAAAGCTGTCGAAGGTTTGAAGAAAAAGAACGCAGGAAAGTCTTTGGAAATATATATTAAGCCCGAAGATCGCGCTATCTACTATGTTGTAAACGGCAAGGGCGGCAAAAAGATAGATTTATAAGGATATGATGTAAATGTACAAGCTGTATGAATACAAGCAGGACGATGTAAAGATCGGCGTTATTATCTCGGATAAGGAACAATGCCTGTATATCGGAAATAAGCTGTATTCGGCTCGGACTAACAAGACTCCCGATAAGCAGTTTCTTCATAGCGATATAACCGGACGCGGGCTTGTCAAGGTTGAGCTCGATCCGTTACGGACAACTATCGCAGGAGAAAATGTTTCTCCGGTCTATGAGCATGAGGAACCGGACAAATCCTCTATTCTTCAGCATTGGTATTCAAGGTTAAGTTCATAAGCAATAGGGCAGTATGGCAGTTTGGCTGTACTGCCTTATTTTTGTTTGAAATGCCGTTCTGATAGTACCACAATCGCTATATTGGAATGTTTATTTATGGCTCTTTGTATATTATACTAATAGATAGATTAAGATACTGTTAGTGGGAGCTGATTATAATGGATTTATCATCAATAGGCGGAAAAATAAAGCAATACAGAAAAGCTGCAAAGTTATCTCAAAGCCAGCTTGCTGAAATGATAGGCATATCCACAAAGTATGTTAGTGTGCTTGAGCGTTCTGCGAAGCCGCCGTCATTGGAAACTCTGATAAATATTGCTAATGCCTTGAATATATCGACTGATCTGTTGCTATGTGATACTTTGAATGTGCAATTCGATATTAAACAAACATTGTTAGGTGAGAGATTTAACGGATTGACTAAAAAGGAGCAGGCAAAGGTATTGGCAGTCGTTGATGTGCTGATAGATCAGATAAAAGAATGATGAATGACAATATTCGACAAATCGGCGGGAAACTGCCGATTTTTTTATTTCCCGTCACACTTCGCGTTTTTTCGACACGGTACTTGTGGTATAATCGTTCTGTAAGTGCGATAATGGTACTAATAAAACGATAAAGGAGTTAATCATCATGAAAAACATTATCAAGCAGACAGCAAAGCAGTAGGGTGATTGAGTTTTAATTTTGAAGGTTAGCGATGTTAATGAACATTGCCCTGAACATTGTTCAGGGCAATGTGATGTTATGCTTTTAATCCGGTCTTTGATTCAAATTCCGAGATAGACATATTGGCTTCTTCTGCTGCCTGTGAAAGTGTTAAAAGCCCTTTTTTTACAAGACTGATAAGAGTATCAAGCACAGCGTCATTCTTAATTCCCTCTATTGCTTCACACATATCAACACGCTCCTCTTTGTCCTTATAGTGTAAACCTGAACTTGTCACGATGTTCAGCATATCGGCGGTTTTTCTTGAAACGCTCTTATATGCTGCATCTTCCTGTATCATTTCTTTCAGCTTATTTTTATTTTTTGAGTATTTTACATACTTTAACGCAAGGTTAAGTTCCGTATGAAATTTTGAGAACTCATCATCGGGTATCTCGGCGGGGGCAAGCAGATTAAGCTTGTAGTCCGATACAAACCTCATCAACTTTTCATCTTTGACCGAGAACATATCGTACAAAGATCTCGGCGCGTCCCATTCATCAGCTCCGAAATAAATGGTCAAAGTGATGATCGGCAGAAGCCTGTCGGTTTTGTAGAATCGCGATAAAAACTCTGCTCGTGTTTCCGGCATTTTATCGCTCATCTTATGTGACCGTGCTGCATCATCAACTTGTGTTACATACTGAATAGCGTCATAAAGCATATTCCTGACGGGCATAGCATAATGGATCTGTGATTGGTTTTCAATTCCGAGAAGCAGGTATGCGGCGTTGTCATCCTCCATAGCTGTGACCGATTTCAGAATGTCACGATACCTTTGCATAGGAACGGGCTGATCGTTATCGCCGTATGGCAAAGCAATCGAGGTGGTATCCAAAGGGCGAAGCTGATCAGGTTTGATTACCTGTTCACCGCCATAGATAAAGAAATTGAATGCGTCTGCAAATGTTTCTTTATCCTGCATATAGTCTTTGGTTATAGTGTCCTTATCCGCCAACGGTATCACATCCTTTCCCAATATTATTATACCACTATAGCTCTGGTATGTCAAGGTCTTGCAATAAATACAGGTACTTTTTCAGCCTTGGCTTATTCTTCTTCTTTATCTGTTCGTCTTTCTTTTCCTGCTCGTCTTTCTTTTCCTGCTCGGCTTTATGCTTTTCCTTTTCAGCAACTATCAGCTTACTGATGTGGTCTCCCTCCGCTATGTCGTGGTAGGTGGCGGCTATTTCCCTGTACATCTCATACTTCTTTTTGCAGCTCTCGAAAGTCTTTTTGAGAGCTGATATTTTTGTGTCTTGCTCGGCTTTTTCCTTTTTCAGCCTGTCAAGGTCGGCACGGGTGAGAATACTGTTCGCTATTACGGTCTGCCTGCTTATGTTAAGCCGCAGATCATCAGCCGCCGAACGGTCAGGCTTGTCACTTAAGCTGAAATACTGTTCTGCCTGACTGATGATCCCCTCAAGCATGCTGTTCTCGGCTGTTAGTGCGTTTATCTCCTTGATAGCACCTTCATAGTCTGTTTTGAGATGCTCCATTCTGCTTTCAAGCTCACCTATGGATTGAATGTTGTCACGGTTTATAACCGATAACTGCACGGAGACTATCTGAACATCTCTGTCATTGTTGGGGAGATACGGTAGATTAGCGTTCAGCGGATGCTGTATCTTTTTCCCCTCGGTTATCAGAATATGAAGCCGCTCGATATAAATTCAATCCGAATGCCCTCGGCTTCGACCTTGACGATACTACTGTCAGCGTCGATGATATGAACCTTGCAGCCGAATTGGAAGATGAGATCAAGGATTCGTTCGCTCGTGAAAA
>JAGAWN010000047.1 GCA_017941355.1 Ruminiclostridium sp.
CAAGGGCGTAAACAGCGGCGACCCCGTGACCGACGTTATCCTCACCGAGAAGCAGAGCGAAGCCGAACGCCGCGGCATCACCTTTGAGTGCGATTTCCACTATCCCAACGGCTTTTCCGCGGGCGCTCTCGACATGAGCATTATACTCAATAACGCACTGAATAACGCTATCGAAGCTGCCGAAAAATGCTCTGAGGGCGAGCGACGTATCGCAATAGCCTCGCTGAAAAAGAAGAACGCCTTTGTGATAACGGTCACGAACACCTGCACCGGCGACTGCGCTACCGCGGACGGGGAGCTTCCCGAAACGACAAAGCCCGACCGCTCCGAGCACGGCTTCGGGCTCGTGAATATCAGAAATACCGCCGAAAAATACGGCGGCGGGATAGATATTTCCTGCAAGGACGGCGAGTTCACGCTGACCGTTATGCTGATGATGTGATTCGCGTCCGAAAAAGGTCGTTTCGCGCAAAACCGCTTGATTTCGGGCTTTTCTGTACGATATAATAATTGCAGGCAACGGATTTGCCGAGTAATTTCTGCCGGATGCGGCACCGAAGGGGTTCGGGGGCGACCGAAAAGCCCCCGAAAAGAAATTAGCAAACACAGAAAGGATTTGATAGTATGATCACAAACACAATGTCAGCGCTGATGTCGGCAGGAACAACGCTCAAACAGGCTCAGGTGCAGCAGCACGCGCTCAAAAAGGACGAGGGTCACGCGGGTATCCTCAAAGCCGAGATCGAGCATTCGGTCAAGACCGATACAAGCGCGAAACAAGCCGAGCTGAAAGAGACCGAGGAACACGCTGCCGATCTGAGATCGAAGCAGACGGATACTCTTGAAGCTGCGACCACCGAGCTTCGCGACAACATTGACCGCGCTCGTGAAGCCGACCGCGAGGAAGCCAAGAAAGAGGCAAAGGCAGCCGAAAAGAAGAAGTCTGAAAAGACCGAGAAGGACGACAAGACCGGAAAGCTCGGAAATGCTTCCGAAACGGACGAAAACGGCGAGAATGACGGCGTTAAGGCAGTCACGGGAGCGGAGACAGTCGAGGTCGCTCTGCCCGATGAAACTCCCGACCCGATACGCGTTCACAAGCCTATTGACATCACGGTCTGAGGGGGTGGGTCTATGGGAATGAGAATTGACAGCTCGTATAACAATTATCCCGTCAGCAGAAGCACACAGACCGATACCACGCGCAAGACCGCCAATGACGAGCTTGCGTATTTGAAGGACAAGTTCAAGGATTACAGCTTTGTCGCCGCAGATTTCAGGCAGGGTATGCGTTACGGCTCGAACGCGACCACTAATGTTGCCATTTCCCCGCAGTTTCTGAAGAAAATGGCGAACGACCCGAAGCTCGCGGAAGAATACGAAAAAGAAATCGCAAATATGAAGTCCTGCGACCAGAGGTGCCGAGCAAACATTAGCGCTCGCGGGGATAGCTCGTCGCAGACGGCTGGGCGATAGACAAGGACGGCGGGATAAGCCGTTGGAGCATAGGCACACACGACGACCGCACAGCTCGTGTGAAGTCGCCCACGGAGTATGCAAATGAGCTATACGAGAAGAAGAAAAGCGCAAAAGCAAAACCGTATCTCAAAAAGTTCAATGCTATGAACCAAAAGCTGTCGAAAGGCTTTTTCTTCAGCGGTAAGGCGTAGAGGGCGATCAAGGGTTCTGTCCCCCGCTTCGCGGGGGACAGAACGAAATTATTTGCCAAGGACGGTGATTTTATGATAAGAGGGATCGACAATTATCTGACTGCGTATCAATTTACCGAGCAGCCGCTGAAGCGCGCTGTAAGCGAGAAACCGACCGAAATGCCCGCCGTACAGGACAAGATCGAGTTCTCCACCGACGCTCTGGAGCGCGGTGAACAGAGCCGTGTTCAGTCTGCGGCGCTCGCATCTCTGCAGGAGAAATTTCCGAAAATGACCTTTTCCGTGGGAACGGGGCTTGTCGGCAAAAACGTCCGTAACACCGGCGATAACGCGAACCGCTGGGCGTTTACACTTGACCCGAAGCTACTCGAAAAGATGAACGGCAGTCCGGAAGCCGAGTTTACGCAGAAAATACGCGATATTGAGTGCGCAACGGCGTTCGCGGACAGCTTTTCAAAAGCAATGGGTATGAAAACCGTATACTGCGACAACTACATCGACGAAAACGGACAGCTGCACCATGCGTCCGTTCTGGTGCGCAAGGACGAGCTTAACGAAGAGCTTCGCGCGCAGGCACGGGAGAACGCCGAAAAGATCATCGAGCGTGTCCGCGAAAAGAACAAGGACGCTGCCGACAAGCTCGAAGAAATGCTGAATAAGGCAGAGGAAACCGGAGAATTGGTGCTCGGCGACGAGGATATGCGCGTATTTGGAGAAGCGGCGAATGTGGTCGATATACAGCAAGCAGAGGAAGCTGCCGAAACCGACGAAGAGATCGAGTCGGAGTCTGTCGGAAAAAGCATGGGCATAAACGCAGCGAAGCTCGCTCGAATGCTCGCCGCCGCAAAAACACGGTCGCAGGTGCAGGCGGTAATGGATATGATACAGTCAGATCTCCGCGAGTGCGACGCGGGCAAGGAGCAGGGGTATGATGTTGACGAGGCGTCGGTGTCGGCTGCCGAAAACTTGCTGCAAGAAGCGAAATCCCGCATGAGCAGCGCCGAGGACCGTGAGCCTACGCCGCAGGAAGAAATGATGTCGGCGTTAGCGTCGCTGATGTAAAAAGGAGATGTTCCCGTGAGCAATACCATGTATATATCCGCGCAGACCGCGTATCTGAAAGCATTTACCGATAGCATAGCTCCGGCAAAATCAGCAGAAACAGGATTTGCGGCTGCGCTCGACAGTTGTATGAGCGAACAATCACTTGATGACTACAAAGCGTACATAAAAGACCGCGTGTCCTCGCTTGTACTTCACCCGACGCAGTTCGGCGATACCTATGCCGTGAGCATATCCGACGCAGGCTATCGGGCAATGCAGGCTGACCCGCAGTACGAAAAGTGGGTGCTGGAGCAGATACAGGGCGCGTTTTCTGCGGAAGTTCCCTCATGGATGCGGCAGCTCGGCGGCAACCAATACCACACTCTTCAATTCGGCAGCAAGCCCGAGCAGTTCCGGCAGGACACTTACTCGACAGGCGATGGCGCGCTGAAAAAAGAGGAAAAGGAAGAATACTGGAAACAGCTTAAAGAGATACGGGACAAGCGGCGCGAGGAGTTTGAGAAAATGCTCAAAAAGAAGCGTATCGCGCTTGCACAGGCACAGGCTCTTGCGCTCGAACGGCGGCTCGCATTTGCGGATATGATTGAGACGGACACCGATATTCCCGATGCCATGAGCTACGCCGAGGCTAACGTCAGCGAGATCTCGCCGATACTGTTTTTTGATATTTCAGAGATTTTAGCGATGATGTGAAGGAGGTGAGAAAGATGAGAAACTATGGAATAAGCCGATATATGTCTTATAGCAGATACCGTCCGACTTCGCTCTATAACCGCAAACGGACGAGCATATACCAGCAGCTCGCGTCAAAGTCAAACAGCGCGAATGCGGCTCGCAAAACGTATCAGACTACCGCGACAACGAAAGCGGCTGCCTATTCGGGAAGCCTCTCGGACGCAGTATCGGATATCGCGTCGTCGGTGTCCGATCTGAGCAATGCTATGTCGGGAACCGACCGCGAGAAAATGTACGACGCGGCGAAAAGCTTTGTTGACAGCTACAACGATATGTACTCTGCAGTAAGCAATTCCCGCAACAACTTTGTTTCGGGGCGCACGTCGGTCATGACCAACACCGCGAAAGCGTATTCGGGTACGCTCGAAAAAGTTGGTGTTACTGTCGGCAAGGACGGGAGCCTGTCTATAGACAAGGAGAAGTTTATGGAAGCCGATGACAAGGCATTAAGCTCTGCACTTGGAAAGAGCTCCACATTCACAGGCTCCGTGGTATCACAGGCGGTGAATGTCTCGCGTTACTCGGATAGCTTTTCGTACACGAGCTACGGCGGTAACAGCTATGGCGGCTACTCAAAAAACAGCCTGTTCGATTACGCCGGAACAACGCGAAGCGGTGTGCTTGCAGGGTATCTGCTTAATCAGTGGATATAAGACAATGACATCACAGATAAAATTTTTCTTTTCCAAGCCCAATATAACTGTGATATAGTATTAATTATTCTTTTATTGAATCAAAATCCCCTGTTTTATAATAAACAGGGGATTTTTACTATTAACTTTTAAAGATATTTGGCGATTAACTATTTATAACTTGATATCCACTAAATGTTTTATGAATAAATCTCGCCTCTTCCAATTCATTAACTGCAGAGATAATGTCTTGCTCAGAAAATCTTTTCGCCTTATCATCAGACCATCGTTTAAACCCTGTTATTATTTCTTCTATTGTTGCACAACGAGATTGCTGAATAATAAATAGAGCTGTGCCAGCACCTTCCACGGAATTACTATCGCAAAAATGATTTGTAAATTCTGCTGCTTCCTTAATAAAAGGTTTATAAAACTCAATCTTTTGTAAAGTCTGATCACTTATAAGTTTTTTCATAAGAATATCGTAAGCTTCTTTAGTATTCGCATTATGAAATATTTCAAACTCATTTATTTGTTTAGAAATAACTTCAATATCGTGATCATAAGGTCCATATTTATCTTTTATAAAGTGAAAGTAGTTCGTATCAGACAAAACATTCATAAAATAAGCAGTTTTTTGTAAGCAAATCTTATTAAAATGAATTTTATCCGGTAAAAGATGAAACTTAATTTGCATCAAAATTAATGCAGATAATGACAATTGAGGTTCAGTTGCAGGAATCGCTTGATAATTTCTTGAAGGTTCATATATATATATTTCGACATCGTTGGCTAAACAACTCAGTTTTTGAATAATAATTTGTTTAACCTCATTCCAATCCAACCCACCATTGCCACTTCCCAAAGGTGGAATGGCGATCGATGTAATATGCTTATCTTTTATTAATATTACCAATGCATCTAAACCGGCGATAATATAATCCATTTTAGACTTTTCACGCCACTTATCTTTCGTTGGGAAATTCACAATCAGCTTTGATCCTTCTAAATGACTATGAAGGATTCCAGGTTTCAGTTGATGTTTTTTACATATTTTTACATATTCTATATTCGTTTCAGGATAACGCATTTTAAATTGGTACGCAATACCTTTTCCCATATACCCTTCGCAGTTGACAGTATTTACAAGTGCGAAAGCATCAGATTCAAGTAAATTTCCAACCACAAAGTTAATCATGATCATTCTCCTTTCCGTAGATTATACAAACCAGTTCATGACATTTATATAAGGTCTGGGTGTAACACTATATGAATCTAATAAATGAACAACATATTCTTTAATATCTTCATTCGGAACATTAATACTATAAAAACAACAAACTGGAACAGGAATGGGAGATAAGCATTCAGCCATTCGTACTTGTTTGTGATATCTTAAATCCACTCCAAGTTTTAAGGCATCACTTTGGTTTAACTCCATTACTTGCCAATCTATTGCCTCAAATCCTTCGCAGTATTCGAACAATTCTGGCTGTTCGCTTGAAGCAGGATGCATAGGCAATATAAGAAACCCGTTCGTCTTTGCAAAATTACGATGTAGGCAAATATATATGAATGATTTTCCAATATTGGCTTTCTTAACCGCTGTATCATAGGCAGTATGAATATGAAAATGAAAAGGGATAAATTTAGATAGACCAAGGCGAGTTCTTAATTGTATAATCTCAGGATCTGCATTGTCTATATAATCGATCTTATTAGTCTCTAAATCATATCTAGATATAAGATTGTATTTAATGATAGATTCAAGAGAATCAAGGGGAACTAAATGGTATATTAATTTTCCTTCTTGAATAAGCATATTCTCTCCTAAACAATTATATATAATTTATTATATCACACTTTGAATACCTTTTCAATACCTTTTTATTTGATTACTTGTAAATTTCTTAGTCTTTGAAGAATTTTTAATTAATTATAGCGATAGAGATTTAAGCACAATATGCTCGTGAAACATTGTTGCATTTGCAGTAAAAATAGTATATAATATTGGCAATATTGCCAAAATTGAAATAATAGCGACAGATTTATATACTCTGATTCGTGTTGTAAGTGAAAGGTCCTTTCAGAGGAAAAGGGGGTGAGACCTGAGTGAATTCCAAAGATGTTGAACGATACCTGAAAATGTATCATAATAATGTTCTCACGACCGCTTTGTGCTATGTGAAAAGAATGAGCGATGCTGAGGATATTATGCAGGATGTGTTTTTCAGCCTATATACATACGACGGTCATTTCAACGAGGACGAGCATGTCAAGGCATGGCTGATAAAATGCACGATCAACAGATGCAAGGATCTGCTCAGATCTCACTGGTACAGGTTTTCGGCTCCGCTTGAAGCAGCAAATGAACAAATGCATTATGACAGCTACGGCAGAGATATGTTTGAGCTTATACATAAGCTCGGGAAAAACAATCGAGCCGTATTGTATCTGCATTATTATGAGGGTTACTCGGTCGAAGAAACTGCCGGGCTCCTCGGTATAAGCGCGAACGCTGTTTCATCCCGGCTGAAACGCGGACGGCAGCAATTGAAGAAACTTATTGAAGATGAAAGGAAATGACTATGGACTATAAATCTATCTTTGATAAAGCAATGTCGTGGAAATTGTCCGAATACACCTTTTCCGAGAATAAGGTATTAAGAAATATCGAGGAAAGGGCGAAGAAAATGGAAAAAAGCAAAGAAACAAAATATCGTATATTCGGTGTGGTCGGCGGCATTGCCGGAGCAGCGGCGGTGCTTGCGGGAGCGGTATTCGGGCTTAACTGGCTGAACGAGCATGGGGGACTTAAAGAGGGAGGTATCGAAAGCAGTAACGGTGCGGGGTATCATGAGGATATGACCGAGCCTGCGCAGAGTGAAGCAGAGACAACGGAAGCAATGACCGTATCAAAAGCAAAGACAGAAGTCCCCGCGACATTTGAACTAAGAACATCAGCCGTAACTGTCATAATAAACAGCTATGAGTTTGACGGAAAGACACTTAATCTGAATTGGGATGTGTTATTTGATAACGAACTTGAAAAGTATTATAATCCAGAAAAAAATTTGAATCTGCTTGTAAACGGCATGAAGAATATGGACGCTTTTCCCTTTATGGGTGAACCTGATGAGAACTTAAAGCACATATTTACTGTGACAAACAGCTTTTCCGTTCCGGAAAGAATAAAGAATTGCTCCATGACTGTTGAACTGGAAAATCCTGCGGACAGCATTGACCTGATAATCCCGCCTACCGTTCATGATGATTTCGATGTTCCCGAATATACCTTCACTGCGACCGTGAATGCGGATAATGTTCAGCCTGCGGTCAATGAAAATACCGGAAAAATGATATATGATTCCGGTATCGAATGGGAGAAATACGCTGTAGCTATCCCCGACGGAACAAGATATAAGTTCAACGGGTTCGTAGTTGAGCCGAGGTGGTGTTATTTTGACGGAATCAAGGTGCGTATCGCCTATGATATTATCGGTGAAAACCCAGATATATCCAAGATAAATGTCTCCGGCAATGAAGCAGAGGTGACCGGATATGAGCTGTACCGCTCGGAAGACAGGATACTTATGATGTCTGACTTGACATATCCGGAGGCAAGAAGCACAGTATATATTGATTTCATTGATGTGGCTGACGGTACAAAATATACACTGCCTATAAAAGCACCCGAATGTGTAGCTGTTTCCGCAGAACTGAAAGCTGATTATAACTGCTTCCAGAGCTTCTATATTCCCCCCGAGGAAGACAGAAAGTCGCTCACCGACGCGCACGTCGAGACCGAGAAGTGCGATATAAAGGTTAACTGGCTGGCGTTTGACGGAATGACTCTTGTTTTGCAATATGACGTTACATTCAAGAACGGACTTCCTGAGGACGGTTCTGTCGTTCCGATATGGGCTTTTGGCGATAATACCGAAAAACCTTATACAACACACGGTTCGAGAGTTGACAAGCTTGGTGCGAACGGAGATACCGTAAGCTACATCGGAGAGATCGTCTATAACAGAGTAATATTTGACGAACCGATAAAGATATACTTCATGGACGACCATACATGGGCAAGCGAGGTGTTTATACCATTCGACGAAAAAAACACGGGTATTATAGTTTTCATGCCTGAAGAACTGCCCAGCATAGGAACGAGTACATATAATATCGGCAAGGAAGTCACGCTTTTGTCAGGCAAAAAGATAAACGTCGAGAGTGTGACGCTTGGAGATTACTCGGTGATGATCACGTTTGACTGTGAAACAGTTGTCGGATTTGACACACACGACACATATCTCGTAATGAACGACGGAAGCATAATCGACCTTGATTCGCTTGAAAACAAGGGCGGAACGCTTGTCGAGAATTCACAGAACATATATCACTTTATTCTTTCCGAGAACTTAAATATCGCACAAGTCAAAGAGATATATGTCTGCGGCGAGTGCGTTTACGGTGAAAATGAACCCATTCCGACTATGCAGCAGGAGGAATTGCCAGTAGAAACGACTGCTGAAGACATAGAAGCTGAAACAACAGAATAAGCACACGCCCCATATCGCTGAATCAAGCGGTATGGGGCTGCTTTTTGCATTCATCCTGAAAATGATGTATAATAGTATAAAAATTCTTCATGAAAATGGCAGGTTTCGGACTTCCCAATCGTATTATATATGAAAGGTCCTTTCATACAGAAAAAGGTGGTGATGTGCAGGTGAACAGCAACGATCTTGAACGATATATAAAGCTGTATCGCAAAAGCGTTCTCGGAGTGGCTCTTTGCTATGTCAGAAACACGAGCGACGCCGAAGATATTGCACAAGATGTGTTTATAAAACTGTACACGTATGAAGGTAGTTTTGAGAGTGACGAGCATGTCAAAGCCTGGCTTCTTCGATGTGCGATAAACCACAGCAAAGACCTGTTGCGTTCTTTCTGGTATCGCAGCTCTGCACCGCTTGAAGCAGCCGAGGGAAAGTTGCATTATGACACAAGCGAGGGCGGCGGCTTGCCGGAAGCTATGAGCAAGCTGAGCCCGAAGATGCGGATAGTGCTGAACCTGCACTACTACGAAGGCTACTCTGCAAAAGAGATAGCGCAGATAATGCACACTACCGAAAGTTCTGTCCTACACAGACTGAGTCGGGGCAGAAAGCAGTTAAAAGATATTCTGATCAACGAAAGGAATGAGGTATATGATGAATTACAATGAAATCTTTGAAGATACATTATCTGAGATCTGCAAAAAAGCTCCTTTTTCTGACGATGAGCAAATGTTTAACACGGTTATAGAAAGGGCGAGTAATATGGAAAAGAAGAAAATCAAATTCAAAAAACCTGCTGTTATTGCGGCTTCGATAGCGGCAGCGGCGGCGCTTACCGTATCGGTGGGAGCGGCGATGAACTGGGATATAGCTTCATTGTTTGTGCAGCGGCTTGACACAGTAAAGGAACAGCAGACATCTATCGTCAGCAACATAATGGATTTCTACCCCGAACAGCTCGGAGAATACAGACCGGAAAATGCTGTGACAGACGGTGGGGAGAGAAACGGATATGATATACTGCAAAAAATATCCCAACCGCTCGACGAGACGATAGAATACAATGGCTATACCGTGCAGATCTATGGGTATGCCTTTGACGGAACAAGGTTCGATGTGTTGTATGACATCACATATTCCGATGAGGTGAAGGAGCTTATCAAGGAAAATAACAGGCGGCTTGATGAGTTCGGCGAAATGCTGAAAACAGACGAGGAGCTTCGCAAAAGGACTGAGGCGGGCGACAATTCCATGAACGGCTACGACGGTTTTATTAACTGCCCGATAATGTTCAGCCTGTATAACGGCGAAGACTGTCTTATCGTCGGCGGAGGCAGCGATAGTGTCACCAAAACCGAGAACGGTCTGGAATGCAGATCAGATCTCATAACTGATATGAGCGAGGGTCTTGAAAAAGCGGAGCTTGTTATGGAGTATGTCACAAAACAGGAGCACAAGGATCTTGCTTCTTTCGATGTAGAGCTTTCCGTTCCCGATGACCTTATACTTGACGTTGATACGGAATACTCAAAGCAGCTTACGGACGACAGGAATCTTACCGTAAATAATATAAGGATAAGTCCGTTCGGTGTGAATGTGTATTTCACATTAGACAACTTGATCGACACACATGAAGATAACAGTGCGATTTACCAAGTTCCAATCTATCTCATATATAAGGATGGTATGGTCATGGACACATCCGGCTTCGGCAACAGCACTCTTATGCAGTTTAACAATCATGGAGACGGAACAGCGGAGCCCCATACCTATCTCTCGTCACGCGGCAATGTCATAGACGTGACCGAGATACAGGCTATAAAGCTTTACGACACAATAATCAACATTTAAAGAACACAACAAAAAAAGCGCACGGGCTCCGGCTCGCGCGCTTTTGTTGCATTTGCTGCAAAAATGATGTATAATGTTGGTAATATCGCCGAAAATCAACTTTTTACAAACAAAATGTAGAATTTTTGGTGTCTTGATCGTATTACTGTTGAAGGGCTCTTTCAGACAATATAGGAAAGAAGGGTAGGAATGACCGAAAGCGAGCTTGAAAAGGCGGTGCGTGAGCACTATTCGAGCGTGTATGGCGTTGCCTTGTGCAGCTGCAAAAATCCGAGCGACGCGTTTGATATTGCACAAGAGGTTTTTCTGAAGCTTTTACTGTGCGATACAAGCTTTGAAAGCAC
>JAGAWN010000048.1 GCA_017941355.1 Ruminiclostridium sp.
GTGCTTTCAAAGCTTGTATCGCACAGTAAAAGCTTCAGAAAAACCTCTTGTGCAATATCAAACGCGTCGCTCGGATTTTTGCAGCTGCACAAGGCAACGCCATACACGCTCGAATAGTGCTCACGCACCGCCTTTTCAAGCGCGCTTTCGGTCATTCCTACCCTTCTTTCCTATATTGTCTGAAAGAGCCCTTCAACAGTAATACGATCAAGACACCAAAAATTCTACATTTTGTTTGTAAAAAGTTGATTTTCAGCGATATTACCAACATTATACATCATTTTTGCAGCAAATGCAACAAAAACGCGCGAGCCGGAGCTCGTGCGCTTTGTTGTATATTCAGTTGTTTTTCAGGTACCGAACGCCGTTTACTTCAATGCCTGTGTAATCGTCGAGTTGGATATATTCGGGCAGCAGGATATAGCACCATGTGTCCGACCACATAGAGTACGGATAATCACCTTCTTTAAATTCCTTAAACGTTCCGTCGTTTCGTATGAGCTTTATTTTCGGGAATTCATGAGGTTCTCCGCTTTTAATCTCAGACATTTTCGGCAGTACGGATATTTCATCGGAATAAAAGCCTATCTGCGTCATGATGAGCTTATCTCCGTCTTCGCTGAACACTTCCGCGGCATCGACGTTCTTCTCAACATTGACACGGAGCTCTATACCGTCGAATATGCCTTCGCCGAGATACTTTCCGAATCTTATATACGTCTCTCCGGCAAGAGTTTCAAATCCGCCCGCAACTCCCATTCGCTTCAGCTCATATTCCGAAATGTGAGCAACGAACGGAGTTTCCGTGCCTCTGACTAAATCCAGACTGCGAAACTCTCCGCCCGACATATCATAATGCAGCGGATACGAACCTGCTGTGAACTGTCCGTCATGACAAGCCTGTATGTCAGGAACGGTCATAGGTGTTCCGTCAAGTGACTCCGCCGTCATTATGCATGTCAGATTATCACCGTCAAAATACGTCTTGTCAAGCGTTATCCTGAAATGTTCGTTTGCCGAAGTGAGCGGACTGTCCTCTTCAATAAGTGATGCGGTCTCGGTTCCCGAAGCGTCGGGGAAGAATATATCCACTGACTGCTGATGAAAATAGTTTACGAGCGCTCCCACCGAAACGGTAAGTGCCGCCGCTGCCGCTATCGAAGCCGCAATAACCGCGAGCCTCTTCATTTTGATTTTCTTCTTTTCCATATTACTCGCCCTTTCTTTAACTATCCGAATGAATCTGTCATCGTCGGGAAGTCGTGCAATACTGCGAGCCTCGTTTATTGAGCTTTCAAATATATTCCTGTAATCCATTGTCGCTTTCATTCCTTTCTTCAAGCAATATCTTTCTTAACTGCTTCCTGCCTCTGCTCAGCCGTGCCATTACCGCGCTTTCGGTCGTTCCGAGAAGCTTTGCGATCTCCGCGGCAGGGTAGCCCTCGTAATAGTGAAGATAAAGAACTGTCCGTATCTTCGGGCGCAGCTTGTTAAGGAGCTTCAGTATATCGGCATTCTTAACGCTGTCACAATACACTTTGTCTCCCGCTTCCTCAAGCGGGGCGGAAAATTTATACCAATACGAACGCAGAAGGCTTTTGCTCAGGTTTACGGTGCATCTTATGAGCCATGCACGGATATGCTCGTCGCTGTCAAATTTGCCATCGTATTTATACAGCTTCATGAAAACTTCCTGTGCTATATCATCCGCGTCGCTCGGATTTTTCACAAAGCACAACGCTGTTCCGAAAACAGTGCTTCGATACTTGCGCACGCAGTTTTCGAGATCGTTATCCGACACTCCTTCTCACTTCCTTCCGATTCCTGTTTGAAAGATCTTTCATATATAATACGAATGGGAAAGGCAAAACCTGACATTTTCGTAAAGATTTTTTCATACTATTATACATCATTTTCAGAGCGAATGCAAAAAGCAGCCGCGTATGTATTATGCGGCTACTTTATTATCGGAATTATTGTTTAGTTTTCGGCGTTCCTGCGCCGCATTTTGGGGTAGGTCTCGGGAGGGCGCTCCCTCCTGAGCAGGTAGTACCGCGCAGTCTATGCAAAGCCCGCCACTTATGAAGCTCCTTTGTTGCGCTGCATCGTGCAGCGTTTTTGTGGAGCTTCTAATTGCATCGTGCAATTGTCGGGATTTGTATAGCCAGCGGTGCTACCTGCCTATCGCCTCTGACCGCCGTAAATTTATTTGTTTGGCTATACTCGGCGGTCAGAGGCGATGAAAATATGGGGCGCTGCCGATTTTCAGTGGTTTTGGTATCAGTGCGGTATTATTTCTTGCGCAAATTGGTATATGCCGTTTGGAGCGCGGAACTGTCGGTATCAGACCGGCTCGGAATTGGTATTATACACAGAAATAGCGGTATTAATTCCGGACAGATTTGATATATTCTGAAAATGATCGTAAAACAATTTATGACATAAGAAAAATATTGCAAAAAACCGGAAATGATCAGACGTCGTTTCCGGGATTTTTGTATTTTATTTCAGAAATAAGCGCACACCATGTTTTGACCGCCACGGTATTCATAGGAGTATGATGACGACCGCTTCTTTATCAGAGTGACGCCGAGATGAACATCGTTGTCCGCATGCTCAAACGGGTCATACATCTCGCCGACGGATGTAACGGAAAGACATATCTGTTTATCGGCTTCGGCGTATTCGAGCTGAAGCTCGATATCCGGCCGCGCGCCGTTCAGAGATCCGAAAAACTCATATATCAATTCTTCACAGATAAGCTGCATATTGTAGGCCTGTTTGAACGTGAGCCCGTATCTGTCGCAGAAATGCTTGACATCTCCGTTAAACCGCATCAGATCGAAGTCCGAGCTTGTGATATGCTCATGGATAGTTTTGAGCTTCCGGATAAACGCGATCGTTTTTTCCTTTGCGGGATGCTCAAATAAATCCTCGACCGTTCCCTGCTCATAAATTCCGTGATCGGCAAAAAACAGTATTCTGTCCGCGATCTCTTTCGCGAAATCCATTTCGTGGGTCACAATTATCATTGTAAGACCCCTCATCGACAGCATACGGATAGTCGCGAGCACCTCGCCGACCATGGTCGGATCGAGCGCGCTTGTGGGTTCGTCAAAAAGCAGTATCTCGGGATCCATCATAAGGCAGCGCGCAATAGCTATACGCTGCTTCTGTCCGCCGGAAAGCGTATCAGGCATGGCGGTTTCCTTGCCGGAAAGTCCGACTGTGCGAAGCAGTTCGTTCGCTTTTTCAGCGGCTTCCTTTTTCGGCATTTTCAGCAGTCTGCACGGTGCGGCACAGAGATTTTCCATGACGGTCATGTGGGAAAACAGATTGAAATTCTGATAGACCATTCCCATTTTCCGTCGGATAACGTCGATCTTCGCGCCCTTCGCCGTTATCTCTTCGCCCATGATCGAAACGGTGCCCGAATCCGGCTTTTCAAGCATTTCAAGCGACCGCAGGAACGCACTTTTGCCGCAGCCGGAACCGCCGAGTATCACGATCTTTTCGCCCTTTTTTACCTCAAGATCGACGTTTTCCAGCACTTTCAGCTTACCGAACGATTTTGACAGATTTTTTACTTCAATAACGTTCATATATTATTCTTCTTTATGACCTTCTCTTTACTTCGGAAAGAATTTCGGTATGGTAGATCTCTGTTATGGTCATTCCGTCGGGATACATAGCTTCTGTAACATTGTCAAGCACCGGAGTCCAGAAAACGACCTGCGCCCTGCCTGTCATCAGCGCGATAGTTCTCGAACCCGATTCGATATTCACAGACTTTATGTTAATGTGCAGGCGCTTTCCTATCTCGGAAATAAGGGCGGTGTTGAATCCGGCCGGTATTCCGTCGGCAGAAATATAATCCATAGGAGGAAGGTCTCCGGTAAACGCAAAGGACACAGTCTCGGCATCGTCGAAGTGCTCGTATTCCACAGGCTCCGGCTCTTTTCCTTCAATAAATCCGTTAATATATTTTTCTTCCAGCGCCTTCATCGTTCCGTCCGCTTTGATGTCCGAGATCGCCTTTGAAAGCCTGTCGCGCAGGTCGGCATCGGTGTTGTTGAGCATCATCGCGAACCCTACATTGAACGGGGTCTCGGTATTAAGCGTCGCCGCAGCGAACTCATAATTGCGGGCCGCCATATATCTTGCGGTGCAGTCCGCTATCTTAACGGAATCCACATCGCCTCTCATAAGCGATAACTGAAGCTCGGTCAGAGAAGAGAAAGTTTCGGCTGTTCTCTCGGCTCCGGTAGTATCTTCGCCCGCATCTGCAATAGTCTCATCCACGATCGGCACGGGCGATTCAAGAACGCCGATATGAACTGTCTCGGCTGCTCTCGCTCCGCCTGTTACGAATGTCGTTGATAACGGATCGGCGTTGTCCGTTTTTTCCGGTTTTTCTGCACCGGAACACGATGTCAGCATAAGTATTGCCGCAAGCCCTGATGCAAGCAAAGTTTTTTTCATATAGCTCTTCATTTTTCTGCTCCTTTGAGTTTTTTCATTTTCCTGATCCCGGCAAAGTAAAAGATAGCTTTCACAAGATACGCGACGCCTAAATAAAGCAGCATTCCCACGCATATCATTATTACCGGCTGCATTGTCCTTGATGACGCTGTATTTATCACTCTCGCAAGATCGGTTATCGTAACATAACCGACCACACTTGTCCACTGTATCAGATTCACGACCGTCGATTCATACACCGGCTTCGCTATATCGACCGCCTGCGGCAGCGTGACCAGAAAGAACGCCTGAATGCGCGAAAAACCGAGGGTTCTCGCCGCCTCGACCTGACCCTTGTCCGAAGCCATAAGCGCGCTTCGCATAAGCTCTGCGAAATAAGCCGACGAATTCAGCGAAAAGGTTATCACCGCGATTATATCCGCCTCGAGATTGGTCCTTGCGAACACCACATAGTACATCATCATAAGCAGCATGAGTACCGGCATACCGCGCAGGACTGCTATATAAAATCCGGACACGCGGCTTAGCACCTTGAAGCGGCTCATACGAAGCCAGCATATCCCGGCACCGAGGATCGTTCCGAAAAGAACGGACAGCGCGGATATTTTCAGCGTGACCAGCAGACCGGAAAGGACAGATCTCCACATTCCGCTTTCTATAAGAAGCTCATATATGTTATTCATTCTATCAACTCCCGTTCCGGATCTTTATACAAACCACGATAACTATATTATATATTATATTGGCAACCTCTAAAAAACTGCTATTTAACAGCAAAATCATATCATAGAGGTATACTACTTTTTTCTCTTTTTGTACAGGGTTTTTAGAGGTTACCTTTTATTATAACTTATTTTTCGGCGTTTGTCAATAATCCGGATATCGCGGTCAATGATTTACGGGCGAAAAAAACGGACAGGTTTCCCTGCCCGGTAATTCTGTTGTTATTACTTCACAAACGTGAGATCAACGTCGTCGAAGTTTACAGGATAGTTCTTGTAGTTTATGTTTAAGGGAGCGCGTTTCTTCGATCCTATCAATCCAATCGTTTTTGCTTTCGCCGCTTGCCGCCGGATTGATTGAGTATTTGATACTTCTTTACTTGATTTTTTAGTATTTAATTTGTATTTATTTAATTGCGCTTCATTTTACGTACACGGTTTCTCCGGATACGGATTTTCGGGACACGGTGAATCGTGACGCGGTTTGCAGTCTTTCGTCTTCTCATAGAGGTTATAGACAGCGCCGCCGATTACATTTATATCGAGTCCGAAGTAATCAGCTTGACCGCATTCCATATATAGAACGCGACCCCCGAAAAAAGATATTTATTTTTCTTATGGAACATACGGCACAGCCCCGCTGTTTGTGGTATGCTTATACCCGAAAGGGAAATGCCGACACCGGTTGCGAGCTATTCCATGTCACATTTGCACAAAAGCCTATCCCCAGCATTGTCGATAACGCTGATTTAAAATGAAAATTGTGTGAAACTACCGCAAAAAACGCAGTTTATTTTCCCTCTTTATGAGAGACCTTTTATCAGGCAGTCGATTTCTAATTTGCGAGAACTACGGGATAGGCGAAAAAATGCACAAATGAACATCGTTCCAAAGTCGCTGACCCAGCAACTTGCACGAACTTTCTGAAAATATCAAAAATGCGAGTGATTTACCCTTAAAAAACGATGTTAAATTTTCCCTTATAGTGAGAGGGAAAATAA
>JAGAWN010000049.1 GCA_017941355.1 Ruminiclostridium sp.
ATAAGGAAAATTATCAGAAAAATTATACCGGCGGCAAGCAATATATACTTTCCGACAGGTGATGTCAGAATTTTTCCTATGACCTTGCCGACGTTCTGAACCGTCTTTTTGGCTCTTTTGGCATTTTTCTTGATATTTTTCATCTGCCGTTTGGTATCGCGCGGCATATTCTTTATCGCTCTGCCAGCTTTGACCGTAGTGCGAGCCGTATTCAGAACTGCTTTCCGAGCATTATCGGCATAGCGTATTTCCGTAAGCCCCTGTTTTATCGTTTCCGTGCCGGTATCGGTGATCTTGGATTTATCTATCTTCGTCCGAATGAGCTGCTGCCCGGTATCTTTTGCGACATTTGCTACACCGCTTGTCACCGCAGTTGCGATATGCCCGAAGTCCTTAATAGAGCTTTTTCGAGAAAAGATGTGTCCGGACTTAACCGCTGTTGCTATCTTTCCGGCAGCCTTTCCTGTACCGCCGACCGCTGTTCGGATATATCCGCCGATCTGTCCGGCAGTTGCCACACTTGCGGTCACGGTCTGTACGGCTTCAATCGCAACAGAGTCATCGGAATCCGCTTTTGCAATGATATATTTCTGATTTTTCAGATTATCGCCGCCGGAGTTACTGTTTTTATCACGCTTGCGCTGTTTATGTTTAGATTTGTTTTCGGAGCTTTCCAGCATATCATTACCCGGCGATCCCACAACAACAGCCGAGGGATCATATTTTCTGTCGCTGGCAAGCATTTCCGTTGCCGGTGTTTCAACAACAACAGTCGAGGGATCATATTTTCTATCGCTGTCAAGCATAGCTGTCGCAGGTGTCGATGTGGCTATAAGTTCTGCTCTATGACGCTGAACTTCAAGTTTTCTCCGTTCCTGCTTCTTCTGCTCTGACGAAAAAATCATCTTGAACCGCTGCTTTTCCAGTTGCTCATTGTACCGTGTTTCGGTGCTTTTGGCTTCATCAACAACTTTCTTCGCTTCACCCGTGAACCGTAGTTGTGCGGTATGGATATATCCGTTACTTCTTGCTGAATGAATATAGTTGTTATCAACCTTGTTCCGTACAGACCGGACGAACTCGCCGCCCGTCTGTATCGGATTGAATATAGGTTGAATTTCATTATCGAAACTATCGTCATTTTCTACACGGTCATCATAACTGCGTATCGCGTTATGCTTATAGACCCTGCGAACCGGTTTCCGGAACTGTTCAGCGGTCATTTCAAGCTGCATTTCCTTCAAAATAGCTTTTCTGTGTCCATCGGAGATAACCTTTGATTTTAATTGAGATGCGTAACTGTTGACAACACGATTCTGAGAATGTATATCACGTTCCTGCCGCTCTATCTTTGTCTTAATGCCCATTTATCACATCTCCTTATCCGTCCGTTTTCTTTTTATTCTCCGAGATTTCTGACAAATTCGTCGTCATCAGGTCGTACAACTCGTTGTGCGGGAACTTGTCCTTAAACGGAATTATTGAGCCGCCACAGCATATGAGCCCCTGCCCGCTTTCGCTGTTCGTGACGTAGTTCAGAAGATTATCCGAGATATTCAGCAGCTTTGCAAGCTGTATCCTGTCGGAAGTCGCCTGATTGAGCATCATCACGAAGTCCGTGTTTGAAAGCATTGAACGCGCCGTTTCGGATTTAAGCATATCCTCGACATTCTGCGTGATACCGGTCGGCACACCGCCCCACTTTCTTGCTCTCTTGTAAAGCTCAAACAGGAAGTTTGCGGAATACTCGTTAGCGAAAAGGAGATACACTTCGTCCATGTATATCCAAGTGCGCTTACCTTTTGCGCGGTTCTCGGTGATCTTGTTCCAGACGTAATCAAGCACTATCAGCATACCGATAGTTTTAAGCTGTTTGCCCAAGTCCTTAATATCGAAGGAAACAACTCTGTTCGTAAGGTTAATGTTTGTCTTATGTGCAAACACATTCAGATTGCCCTTGATATACAGCTCGAATGACAGCGCCAGTCCCTGCGCTTCTTTTTCCGGCTGCTTTTTAAGGTTTTCGTAGAAGTCCATAAGCGTCGGCAGCTTGTCCGGGTCAAAGTTCTGAACATACTCTCCGTAAGTCATTGTCAGGCAGCGGTCGATGATACCGCGCTCCTTAGCGGATAAACCCTGCTTACCGACAAGGCACTCGCAGAAAGACAGAATAAAATCGGACTTCATGACCAGCGGACTTTCATCGTCGCTGTAATCTTTTGACATATCCAGCGGATTGATGTAGTTTTTGCTGCTCGGACCGACATATATCGTTGAGCCGTTCATCGCCGCGACAAGGTTCGTGTACTCGCGTTCAGGGTCTATGATGATTATGTCATCGCCGGTCGCAAGGAACACATTGAGCATCTCACGCTTTGCTGCAAAGGACTTACCGGAACCCGGTGAGCCGAGAATAAAGCCGTTCGGATTTTTCAGCGATAATCTGCTGAATATTATCAGATTATTGGACAGCGCGTTCAGACCGTAGTACATACCGTTTTCCTGCGATATTTCCTTTGCCGAGAACGGCAGGAATACCGCTGTACTTTCGGTAGTCATTGTGCGCCGCAGCTTCAACGTACAGTTGCCGAGCGGAAGAACCGACTGCATACCGGCTTCCTGCTGAAATTTCAGCGTCGATACCGAGCAGATATGCTTACGGATAACGCCCTCAACAGCTTCGGTATTGTTTTCGAGCTCGTCAAAGTCCTTACCCGTGACCATTATGATGATGTTATTCAGAAACATCTTCTGATTCTTTGAGCGCAGGTCGTCAAGCAGCTCCTCCGCTTCGACCAGCGAATGTTTCAGATCTTCGTTGATAACGTCCGAGGTGTAGCCGGACTGTATCGCTTTTTTCTCCGCCTGCAGCTTGTTTGCGCGCATTGAGGTGAGCTGATGATTTACGATTTTGAGAGCCTTGTACGGGTCAACCGGAGCGATATTCACTGAAACCATAACGTCAAGGTTCGTATTCGTAATATCCGTCAGCAGCGTATCTTTCAGGCTTGCAGGCAAATCCTTGATGAACATCGTTCTCGCGTACTTGTCACCCCACATGAAATAGTCCTTTTTGAACTCAAAATAGTCGGGGCAGCAGTAAGCTCTTTCCGAGCCGCGCGTGAAGTCGTCCTGATTGAAAACCGGTATCTTTTCGTCAACGTTTCTGAAAATATCCTTTAACATCACCACGCGCTCATTTGAAGTCAGCGGAGTAACAATTGAGCCTATCTTCTTGAAAGCGTTGTAGAGGTCGATGTCGATAGTGTTGAACTTTGCCCTTGCACTTTCGAGATCAGCCGCCTGCACCGAAACCGTCAGATACTTGTTTCTGATGATACCGTTCTGTCCCTGCTCCATCTTCTCGACCAGCATTTTGTTATATACATCAATGTAGTGGTCGAAGCTGTCGCCCTTATGTTTTAACAGAACCATATCATCGAAATCCGCTTTGTTGACGCGGTTATTGTGGACGGTTATCTGTATTTCGGCATTAGTGTCGAAGCTATTGAGCACCGAGCAATAGCCGAGGAAGATACCCTCCTGTTCCTCCTGCTTTGCGATAGCGTAATTCACATCTTCAAATTTGTAGGTCTTGCTGTACTTGTTTTCGTCAACAAGGAAGATGTAATCATCGCAGACACGGAGATACGGAATAGTTTTCTGCGTAGTGCGCGGAACCGTGCGCTTTTTCTTAACGACCTTCTTTTTGGACTTTTTCTTCTTGCCCTTATTCAGTCGTGCCGCATCGCGTTCCTTCGCAGACAGTCCCTCATCAGCTTCATCGGGAGACTTTTTCTTCTTGCCCTTATTCAGTCGTGCCGCATCGCGTTCCTTCGCAGACAGTCCCTCATCAGCTTCATCGGGAGACTTTTTCTTCTTGAAATGCATGAACGCCCCAGCCGCTGCAGCCGCGCCCAAAGCACCGACCAACAGAAACGCAGCGCCGCCGACTGCCACGTTATCCTCGGAAACTATCGTTTCGTCTGCTTCCGCTGTTACAGCTCCTGTCTCCGTGACCGGTTCGGTATCTGATACCGCTGGCAGCGTTGTTTCCGCTGTTATTGTAGTATCTGAAACAACAGTTTCGACAACCACCTCTGTCACTTCTTCCGTAACATCTTTCAGATAACGCTCCTGCGTATCGGACGAAACCGCTGTTTCGGTTCGCAAGGCTTCACCGTCACCTGCTTCTGTTCCTGCGGTGACGGGTTCTTCTTTCTCCGAAAAAGAGCTTTTTTCAGCTCGCTGTTCTTCCGCGACTTCATTATGTACCTCCGTAATTGTAGTGGTCGTTTCAGCACTCGATCCCGCAGCAGTCACGGTCTTATGCGTCCTTGCCGCCGTGCTGTGTATCTCTGTTTCAGCAGGAGCGGGAACCGGGCTTGAAACAACCGGTATTGTATTCTTCTCCATTCAACATTTCCTTTCTGAGACCGCATTTAACGCGGTCTCCAGAGCTTCTTTGAAAGTCTTTTTATTACCGATTTTTCTTCCTTTGCAGCTATTTCTTCCTGCAATTCCTCCGCTATATATTTCTTGCGGAGATCAGCGAAAACAGGCTCATAGGAATACACCCTTTTCTGCGGGAAGAAATAAAAGTAGAAAAACTCGACCGCGAACTGCTCAAAGAACATATCATTGTACTTGAAAAATCCTGCAAGCATGAGCGGTGCGGCTATCAGTATCACAAGCCATGATACCATTTCCTGCGGTATGAAATTCCTGCCGAAGATGTACAGCGGAACACATATCAGCAAAGCGACACCGGCACATATACACTGCCGCAGCGTCAGACCGAAGAACAGCTTTTCGCGGTAGTTTTTGATCTCCTTCGGTATGCGTATCTCAATCATATTTTAGTCATTCCCCCATTCCTCGCCCTCGTGGAGCTTTTCGTATTTTGTAACAGCCCTCGATATGCTGAAACCGCTTAATATTCCGGCACTCAGCACAGCGAGAACTATGCAGCCCATAACCATTGGAGACACCTCCTGTCATTATCACTTGAGCATCACCTTATAAGATTCCGCTTCGGGTATGTACTCAACAAACACACTCGGTTCAAAACTCATAACATCACGGAGCTGTTCAAAGTTGAATATGTATGCCTCATAACCTCTGCGAATCTCCGAAAGCGTATCGTTCACAAGCGCAACATAGTAGTAATCCATTGTCGGTATCTTATCGTCATACGGTATCTTGCTCTTTACCGGACGACGCTTGAGCTTCTTATCCTTGCTCGGCACTACCGTTTCCATCAGAGCATCAACCACATACTCCATGAAATCGTCCATATCTTCCGGAACGAAATCCTCACAAGCAGAGCGCTTGCCACACTTGTAGCTGCACTGAGAGCAGTCGTGCTCGATCTTTGCTTTCATAAGGTCATTGTGCAAATTCATTTTAATTTCCTCCGTGTATTGTTATCTCTTGTTCACAGCGTTTCAGCCGTTGCTTCCTCGGTCTCGAAGTCCGTGTATTCAGCGGCTCTCTTTCTGAGAACCACCGCGCGAACCGCAAATACCGTACCTGTTACTGCTGCGGCAGCACCCACCGCCGCAATAATTATTGTTATGATCTTTCTCATGTTATCAACCTCCTGTTGTCCATTCAATGATTTTATATATTGTATAGCCGAGCCCCAACAGCCCGCTTATGATAAAAGTGAGAGGGTACAGATCTTCCTGCGTTATTTTCATAGGCACACCCCTCTCGTCATGCGCCTACCGCTTGTCTTGCCCATTGTCCGCTCTTTGCCACACCGAGCGCCAGCGCCAATGCCGTTATCGTAATACCCATACTGTCCGTGCCGCCGAGAAGGTCGGCTACCTGTGAAAAGGCGTAGAACATAACTACTACCACAAGTCCCTGTATGCAGACCGCCGCATAGCTCTTTATGAAAGCCTTTGCGCTGTCGTGCCAGCCCTCCGCCGCGAATGTCGCAAGCGGTATTGGAGAGATCACAGTATATACGATTATCTCGAAAAGTCTGCCGAGAAGTATAAGGTTTATTACCCAGCAAGCACCCATAAGAATGAAGAATGTCGGCATCGTTTCAATGTACTTGAACAAGTAATTCAGATTAAGGAATCCGGCATCCGCAGGCTGTTGTATCACAGCGTCCGTTGTAAACTTCGATAGGAAGCCGTAATTATCCTGCGTAAGACTCACGGCAATCGAATTGAAGCCGTTATAGATAATTCCCATGATACCGCGCGCGTTTTCTACTATGACCTTTGCCATAACGAACTTGAAAACGAGCTTGAATACCTGTTCGTAACTCTGAATTTTTAGCAGCATTGCTTCATTGCACAGCTCGATGAAAAAGAACATCGTGACAAGAACTAACGCCACACCCTCGATAGCCGACATTGCGGTATCAATAACGCTTATGCTGCTGTCAAAGGGCGATACGGTCAATGCCTTGACCGCGTTGTAGAATGTGTAGTTAATGGAATCGAGCCAATCCCGCACCCATTGTTCTACCGTCTCCCATTCAATCAATTTCCGTCAGCTCCTTTCATACGTTCCCTCGAAGGTTTCTTTTATGTGTGCATCCTTGCGCACCTTTGGAAACCTTCTTCGTGACTTCCTTGTCACGGGACGGGCTTTATGTATCCGTCTGAGGAAACAATGCTCAGATTTAAGCCTTGAACATATCGTATGCCTTAGCAACTGCGAAAACGATGAAACCGGACGCAAGGCACATAAGTCCTCTTGTCTTACCGTCAGCGGAATCGTCCTTGAAGCCCATTGCAAACTGCACCGCGCCGATGAAGCCGATAACAAGACCGATACGAGCCACCCAATCAACGATGAACTCAACGACCGTGTTGAAGGTCTCTACACCCTCTCCGCCGCCGTCCGCCGCAAATGCAGTTACGCCCATAGCGGACATTGCCATCATCACGGCATACGCGCCGAACGCGATCTTGTTGATGTGACGCATTCTTCTTGCGTCACGCTGCTGCTCTGTGAGCTTGTCAGCCGGAGCCCAATCCTCCTTTACCTCCGCTACCTTCTTGTCGAACTTGTTCTTAATTGCGTTATAAAGTCTCATATTTTTATTTCCTCCATAATTTCATTGTTAAAATTCATCGAGATAGCTTTCTTCCCTGACTTCAATGTAAGGCGGTTTGAGATTTACATCCTGTGTTGTAATGAGCGTATCACCATTGTCAATGTCAGCAGGATCGGGACCTTTTTTCGGCATTTTATTTACCAACTGCCCGTCCCTGTGCTCATGATTAGTGTTAAGCGCCAGCTTGTCGCTGTTTTCGACGCTCTCAACCTCAACATCGTCGTCTTTATTTTTCTTATCCGATGAGCTGTCTTTTTTATCTGTGCCGTCCTCCTCCGCAGGCTCGGTCATCAGATCACCGTTATCCATTTCGTCCTGCATATCAGATTGAGCAGTTACCGTATGTATGTCGCTTAACAGATAGGCATTTTCTTTAGCTGAGTCCTCTAAAAGCACATAATTCGGATGTTTCTCTATCTTGAATTTATCGCAGAAAAACGGATAGATACCACGGACGAACAAAATGCACTCATTATCTTTCATGACTTTAAGCTCGTCCACCGTCATCAACTCGCGTCCCAAGATACCGTCATTCTCCGAGGTAGAGCCTTGTCTGCCCTTTGTCCGGTTACGGGAGCGCGTGTCAATGGTTTCCTTTCCCAGCATTTTAGAAACGTGCTCTAATGTTGTGGGCTCCTGTCCTCCCAAAAACAGGAGACTGTCACAGTTACCGAGCACATTTTCCCAACTGTCCTTGTACATCTTTTTCAGCTGCGAAAGGTTCTGAATAATTACATTTGCGGATATTTCC
>JAGAWN010000050.1 GCA_017941355.1 Ruminiclostridium sp.
ATCTGTCCGGCAGTTGCCACACTCGCGGTCACAGTCTGCACAGCTTCAATCGCAACGGAATCATCGCTGTCAGCTTTTGGAACAGCGAATTTCTGATTTTTCAGATCAGCGATAGGCTTATTTCTGCTCTTATCCTCCTTACGCTTCTCGTCCCGTCGCTTGACCTCAGACTTCCTGCGTTCCTGCTTTTTGGTTTCAGACGAAACGACCATTTTAAGGCGCTGTTTCCGCAATTCCTCATTGTATCGCGTTTCCGCTGCCCGTGCTTCATCAACGACCTTTTTCGCTTCAACCGTGAACCGGAGCTGCGCGGTATGGATATATCCGTTGCTCCTTGCTGAATGGATATAGTTGTGGTCAACCTTATTCCGTACAGACTGGACGGCTTCACCGCCCGTCTGTATCGGATTGAATTTCAAGGGAATTTCTTTCTCGTAATTATCGCCATATTCCACATCGTTGTCGTAACTCCGGATAGCGTTATGCTTGTAAACGCGGCGAAGCGGCTGTCTGTACTGTTCCGCTGTCATTTCAAGCTGCAATTCTTTCAGTATAGCCTTGCGGTGACCGTCGGAGATAACATTGGATCTGAGCTGCACGGCGTAGTTATTGACAACACGGTTCTGCGAATGTATATCACGCTCCTGCCGCTCGATCTTTGTTTTTATACCCATTTATCACATCTCCTTTTCACCCCTCCTGCTTTTTAGCGTTTATCTCGGACAGCTCTGACAAATTCGTGGTCATGAATTCATAAAGCTCGTTATGCGGGAACTTGTCCTTGAACGGAATTATCGAACCACCGCAGCAGATAAGTCCCTGACCGCTCTCGCTGTTCGTGACATAGTTCAGAAGATTATCCGATATATTCAGCAGTTTCGCAAGCTGTATCCTGTCGGAAGTTGCCTGATTGAGCATCATCACGAAGTCCGTATTAGAGAGCATTGAACGCGCGGTCTCGGATTTAAGCATATCCTCGACATTCTGTGTGATTCCGGTCGGCACACCGCCCCACTTTCTCGCTCTTTTATACAGTTCAAACAGGAAGTTCCCGGAATACTCGTTAGCGAACAAGAGATAAATTTCGTCCATGTATATCCAAGTGCGCTTGCCCTTTGCGCGGTTCTCAGTGATCTTGTTCCAGACGTAATCAAGCACTATCAACATACCGATAGTTTTAAGCTGCTTTCCGAGATCCTTAATATCGAATGAAACAACTCTGTTCGTAAGGTTGATATTTGTCTTATGCGCGAACACATTCAGGTTGCCCTTGATATACAGCTCAAATGACAGCGCCAGTCCCTGCGCTTCCTTTTCCGGCTGCTTTTTAAGGTTCTCGTAAAACTCCATAAGCGTCGGGAGCTTGTCCGGATCAAAGTTCTGTAAGTATGAGCCATAAGTCATAGTCAGGCAGCGGTCTATGATACCGCGCTCCTTCGCGGATAATCCCTGCTTACCAACAAGACACTCGCAAAAGGACAAAATAAAGTCTGACTTCATGACCAACGGGCTTTCATCATCGGAATAGTCTTTTGACATATCCAGCGGATTGATGTAGTTCTTGCTGCTCGGTCCGACATAGATCGTCGAGCCGTTCATTGCCGCGACAAGGTTTGTGTATTCGCGTTCCGGGTCAATAATGATAATGTCATCGCCGGTCGCAAGGAACACATTGAGCATTTCCCTCTTTGCCGCGAAAGATTTACCGGAACCCGGCGAACCGAGAATAAAGCCGTTCGGATTTTTCAGCGATAATCTGCTGAATATTATCATGTTGTTTGACAGCGCGTTCAGTCCGTAGTACATACCGTTTTCCTGCGATATTTCCTTTGCCGAGAACGGCAGGAATACCGCCGTACTTTCCGTTGTCATGGTACGCCGCAGCTTCAAAGTGCAATTGCCGAGCGGAAGAACCGACTGCATACCGGCTTCCTGCTGAAATTTCAGCGTAGATACCGAGCATATATGCTTACGGATAACGCCCTCAATAGCTTCCGTATTGTTTTCAAGTTCCTCATAATCCTTGCCAGTGACCATGATTATGATGTTATTCAGAAACATCTTCTGATTCTTTGACCGCAGATCATCAAGCAGTTCCTCGGCTTCTACCAGAGAATGTTTCAGATCTTCGTTGATAACGTCGGAGGTATAACCGGACTGTATCGCTTTTTTCTCTGCCTGTAACTTGTTCGCGCGCATTGAGGTAAGCTGATGATTGACTATTTTCAGCGCCTTATAGGGATCAACCGGAGCGATATTCACCGAAACCATAACATCAAGGTTTGTATTTGTAATATCCGTCAAAAGGGTATCTTTCAGGCTTGCCGGCAGGTCTTTGATAAACATTGTTCTTGCGTACTTGTCGCCCCACATGAAATAGTCCTTCTTGAACTCAAAATAATCGGGGCAGCAGTAAGCTCTTTCCGAACCGCGTGTGAAATCGTCCTGATCGAACACCGGTATCTTTTCATCAACATTTCTGAAAATATCTTTGAGCATCACAACGCGCTCATTAGAGGTAAGCGCCGTGATGACAGAACCTATCTTCTTGAAAGCATTGTAGAGGTCGATGTCGATAGTGTTGAACTTTGCCCTTGCGCTTTCGAGATCAGCCGCCTGCACGGAAACTGTCAGATACTTATTCCTGATTATACCGTTCTGTCCCTGCTCCATTTTTTCGACCAGCATTTTGTTATACACATCAATGTAGTGGTCAAAGCTGTCGCCCTTATGTTTCAGAAGAACCATATCATCGAAATCCGCTTTGTTGACGCGATTGTTATGAACCGTTATCTGAATTTCGGCATTGGTATCGAAGCTGTTGAGCACCGAACAATAGCCGAGGAAGATTCCCTCCTGTTCTTCCTGCTTTGCGATAGCGTAGTTCACATCTTCAAATTTGTACGTCTTGCTGTACTTGTTTTCATCGACAAGAAAGATGTAATCATCGCAGACGCGGAGATACGGGATAGTTTTCTGCGTAGTGCGCGGAACCGTGCGCTTTTTCTTAACGACATTCTTTTTAGGCTTTTTCTTCTTGCCCTTATTCAGTCGTGCCGCATCGCGTTCCTTCGCAGACAGTCCCTCATCAGCTTCACCGGGAGACTTTTTCTTCTTGAAATGCATGAACGCCCCAGCCGCCGCAGCCGCGCCCACAGCACCGATCAACAGAAACGCAGCGCCACCGACAGCTCCGTTATCCCCGGAAACTATCGTTTCATCTGCAACTTCTGTTACTGCCCCGGTCTCCGTGACAGGCTCGGTATCAGTTTCCGACGGCAACGTTGTTTCCGCTGTTGTTGTAGTATCTGAAACAACAGTTTCGACAACCACCTCTGTCATATCTTCCGTAGTATCTGTCAGATACCGCTCCGGCGTATCGGACGAAACCGCTGTTTCGGTTTGCACGGCTTTACTGTCATCTGTTTCTGTTCCTGCGGTAACAGGTTCTTCTTCCTCCGAAAAAGAGCTTTTTTC
>JAGAWN010000051.1 GCA_017941355.1 Ruminiclostridium sp.
GCGCGGCGAGTGTGCCGGAATCGCCGTTTCCGCACAGGGCGGTTTACGCACAGAAAAAGGCGGCTTCCCGCGCTACCGCCGACAGTCTGAAAGCGCAGCGGGGCGGGGTAGAGTTCCGATTCGCGCTGTATGACTGGCTGAAAACCGTATTCGGCGTGCAGTAAGGCTGAAAGATCAGCATACGGCAAAAACAGCAGACTCCAACGAGCCTGCTGTCTGTATATTCTCTGATGTGGGCATGGAATTTCCAGATCTCCGAAAATAACGCTTATCCCTTTTTAGCCTTTGTAGCCTTTATGATCTTCTGCCGTGAGAACTCCTCGCGCTCTTTTTCTTCAAGGGCTTCGGAGATGAACTTGACCTGCTCCTTATACATGGGGATAAGGATATTTTTGAGTGCGTTCGCGCGCTTCTGGGACTTGCGTATTGCGACCGAGAGGCGGTAAACGCTGTTTTCTATCTCCGCGAGAAGCAAGCCGGTCTGCTTTGCTTTCAGAAAGCTGAGGTATGCCTTGTCAAAGCTGGAATCCGTATCCGCAAGACTGTAACAGAGTTTAGGCTCCATATCACCGCCGGAAAGCTGCGGCAGTTCGATACCCATTACACTTCGGTAGGATATACCGACAGTCTTGTCAACCGGCATTCCTTTCGACTTTTCAAGGATAACTCCGTCAATGATATTGGCGTTCTGAAGCGCGGCATAGGCTTCCGCGAACGTATTTTCGAGACTTCCGCTGAGTTCCTTTGCCTTATCGGTGAGCGTCACCATTTCGCGGATAAGGATATTGCGCTTTCTGTCCATAAGCTCATAGCCGAGCTGCGCCTGTCTGAGCGAGTGTTTCGCGTTTATGAGGTTGCCTTTGGTAGCAAAGACCTGCTGCGCCATAAGCGGATATCCCTCCTTTTATCAGTTTCTGTAATGCTCCTCGATAAGCTTTGCATTCATGCGGTCGAGCTCCGACTTCGGGAGCAGCGAGAGAAGATCCCACGCTAGTTCGAGAGTCTCGTCCATGCTGCGGTTCTCATCGAATCCCTGTTTGAGGAAGCGCTGTTCAAACTCGTGACCGAAAGCGATATATTTCTTGTCGATAGCGGAAAGTTCGTCCTCACCTATGACGGAAGCGAGGGAACGCGCGTCCTGCACCTTTGCATAAGCTGCGAAAAGCTGGTTAGCGACATCGTTGTGGTCGGCGCGGGTGTAGCCCTCACCGATACCGTCTTTCATCAGACGCGACAGCGACAGCAGCACCGAAAGACCGGGGTACACGCCCTCGGAATCGAGACTGCGGTCGAAAACTATCTGTCCCTCTGTGATGTAAGCGGTAAGGTCGGGTATCGGGTGAGTGATATCGTCGTTCGGCATGGTGAGAATAGGTATCTGCGTGACAGAGCCGCTTGAACCCTCGATAACGCCTGCGCGCTCATACATAGCGGCGAGGTCGGAGTAGAGGTAGCCGGGGTATCCCTTACGTCCGGGGATCTCGCCCTTTGAGGAGGAGAACTCGCGGAGCGCTTCCGCGTAGGACGTGATATCGGTCATTACGACGAGAATGTGCATATTCTTCTCGAAAGCGAGGTATTCGGCAGTGGTGAGTGCGCATTTCGGCGTTAAGATACGCTCGATTATCGGGTCGTTGGAGAGGTTGAGGAACATAACGACACGTCCGCTTGCACCCGCCTGGTCGAACTCACGGCGGAAGTAATCGGCAACGTCGTTCTGCACGCCCATTGCGGCAAACACGATAGCGAAGTCCTGACCGTTTTCCTCTGCGATACGCGCCTGTTTTACGATCTGAACCGCAAGCTTGTTGTGGGAAAGACCGGAGCCGGAGAAGATCGGAAGCTTCTGTCCGCGGATAAGCGTCATGAGGCAGTCGATCGAGCTGATTCCGGTGTGAATGTAGTTGCGGGGATAGCTGCGGGCAACAGGGTTAAGCGCACGGCCGTTGATATCGCCGTACTTCTCGGCAAATACATCACCGAGACCGTCGGCAGGCTTGCCCGCGCCGTTGAACACGCGCCCGAGCATTTCCGTGCTCAGCGGTATTTCGAGGGGTCTGCCCTTGAACACGGTGCGTGTGTTGTCGAGGGAAAGTCCCGTGGTACCCTCAAAGACCTGCAGTATAACACGGTCGCCCTCCATCTGCACCACACGTCCGAGGCGGCGGGAGCCGTCCTCAAGGTGCAGTTCGCCTATTTCCTCATAGGCAACTCCGGTAACTCCCTCCAGAGCAACGAGAGGACCGTTTACTTCCGAAAGTCCCGCATATTGGATATTCATGGCAAGCGTCCCTCCTTACGCACTCTCTGCACACATGGCATCGAGTGCTTTATCTATTTCGTGAGTATAGTCATCGAACATTTCCGGCTTATCGTTGGGAATGTCGTATTTCATCTTTATCAGCTTGTCGAAAAGCCCTGTTCCGAGGATATCGGCTACGGGTGCGCCGCGTTTCAGCGCGGCCTCCGCCTTATGGTACAGCCTCAGTATCACGCGCATCATCAGAAGCTGCTTGCTCATGGGAACGTAGGTATCGTCCTTGTGGAACGCGTTCTGCTGCAGGAAACCGACGCGAATGACCTTAGCGGTCTCAAGCACCAGCTTCTGATCGTCCGGCAGAACGTCCGAGCCGATAAGCTTTACGATCTCCATAAGTTTGTTTTCTTCGAGCAGTATATTGCTGATCTCCTGTCGCACATCGAGGAAATCCTCGCCCACGTTTTTTTCGTAGTATTCCGCAAAGTCCGGTATGTACTCGGAATAACTCGTGAGCCAGTTGATAGCGGGGTAATGTCTCGCGTAAGCGAGGGGCTTGTCGAGAGCCATGAAGCAGCGCACGAATCGCTTTGTATTCTGCGTTACCGGCTCGGAGAAATCGGAACCTGCCGGCGATACCGCGCCTATGATAGTAACGCTGCCGCGCTTGCCGGAGAGAACGTTGCAGTTACCCGCACGCTCGTAGAACTCCGCAAGGCGTGACGGCAGGTAAGCGGGGTAACCCTCCTCGGCGGGCATTTCCTCCAGACGTCCGGAGATCTCACGAAGAGCCTCTGCCCAGCGGGAAGTTGAATCCGCCATGATCGCGATATCGTATCCCATATCCCGGTAATACTCTGCAATGGTGATACCGGTGTAAATGGACGCTTCACGCGCCGCGACCGGCATATTTGAGGTATTGGCGATAAGCACGGTACGGTCGGTGAGGTGCTTGCCGCTCTTCGGGTCAATAAGCTCGGAGAACTCTTCGAGTACCTGCGTCATCTCGTTTCCGCGCTCGCCGCAGCCGATATAAACGATGATATCCGCGTCGCACCACTTTGCTATCTGGTGCTGAGTCATGGTCTTGCCGGTGCCGAATCCGCCCGGTATCGCGGCAGTACCGCCTTTTGCTACGGGAACGATAGAATCGAGGACTCTCTGCCCTGTGATAAGCGGCGTGTTTATGGGAATACGTCTTGTAACGGGGCGGGGCGTTCTGATAGGCCATTTCTGGCAGAGCGTAAGCACGCGTTCCTCGCCGTCAGCATCTACTTTGAGTATGGTGTCATTCGCCTTATAGTGTCCGTTTTTCGCACTGTAAGTTACCTTACAGCTTTTTATATCCGGCGGCACCATTACTCTGTTGGTAATGAGGGGGCTTTCCGGACACTCGGCATATATCTGCCCCGCGGAAAGCGTATCGCCCTCTTTAACAAGGACGGTGACATCAAACTCCCGCTCCGGGTCAACGGTGGGGATATCGCTTCCCTCTGTGACATATACGCCGTCGGTCTTTTTCATATCGGTGAGCGGTCTTGCTATACCGTCAAATATGTTTGAGATGATACCCGGTCCCAGCGTTACGCTGAGAGGACCGCCGGTTCCCTCAACTTCCTCACCGATCTTTAGCCCGGCTGTATTTTCATACACCTGAATGGTGGTAAACCCGTCGTTTACGCCGATGACCTCGCCTATAAGGTGCTTTTTTCCGACATAGACCATTTCGCGCATGGCGAAATCCTTTGTGTCGCGGATCTTTATGACAGGTCCGTTTATTGCATAAATAGTATTCTTCATCAGAACATTTCCTTTTTCGTCAGATGTGTACGTTACAGCTGCATTTCGGAGCGGGAAGCAAAAGCCTCACGCTCGTTCTCAAAGGCTGTATCGAGGGTGAGGTCTATGAAAATGCCCATTTCAGGGTATTTAAAGACCAGTCCGCCGAGTTTTATGTTTCTGTCGGTCTCGACTTTCACGCCGTACTTTCTGACCGCTGCTTCGGCGGCGGCGATATCGGCTTTTTTGCAGTACACACTCACGCTGCCGGTAAGCGGCTGCTGCTTGTTTGCTGCCTCCGCGCATCTTTCGAGATGTGCCTTATAGCTGCCGGAGCCTGCAAACTGCTCCAGCTCCGATCTGATATCATCAAACAGCTCATTCACCAGCGCGTTGCGGTGCAGCAGCACCTTTCTGTCCGCGGCATATTTGCTTTCGGAAACCCTCTTGCGCTCGTCGCTCTCATAGCGGGAAAGCTTTGAACGCATCGCTGCGCCCTGTTCTTTCTCTATGCGCTCGGACTCCTCATCAAGCATCGCTTTCGCGCGCTTTTCCGCGTCCTCGGTTATACGCCCGGCATCAAGCTCAGCGGCAGCCTGTATCTGCTGTTTGAGCTTTTCGAGCTTTGTGTTGACTTCTGCCATGATGCAGACCCCCTATATCTTTATGCCCACAGCGTCGCTGACATATCCGCTGAGTGTCTCGGAAATGTGCGAGTCGCCGTGTCTGTCGGGTATTTCCACGATCAGCGGTTTGCGCATTGTGAGTTTCATTGCCGCGATCTCCGTTCCGCACAGCTCCACAAGCTTCTTGGTAACGAACACGACCGCGACATCGTCACGGGCGGTGACATCCGCGAGAGCTTCCATGACCTCGCCGTGCTTATGCACAACTACGCCCTCGACTCCCGCAAGTCTCATACCCATCTGCGTATCCACGTTGTCGCTTATCAGAAAGCACTTCATGTAACGCTCCGATCAGCCGTTGAGGATAAGGATAGAAACGAGAAGTCCGTAGATAGCGACACCCTCGCCCAGTGCCACAAAGATAAGAGCCTTAGAGAAGGTCTTTTCATCCTCGCTGACCGCGCCGATAGCGGCGGAAGCCGCGTTGCCGACCGCGATACCGGTACCTATTGTAGCAAGTCCCGTAGGAAGCGCCGCCGCGAGATACTTCATACCGTCACCGACGCTCGCACCTGCGTGAACCGCCGCCGCAGCAGCTTCGGGAGCGCCCTCAGCCGCCGCGATGACGGGCATGAGCAGTGTCATTATTATCATGGTTCCGATGAACATACCGCTGTTGAGCAGTATCGTGCGTCTGCGGTTGAATTTCACGCCGGAGTGTGCCTTGCGGATAGCGATAACAAGGGGAATGATTATCATAGCGAGTGCCGGGATCGGTAATAAATAGATCAACATTGTTTTGTCCTCCAAATAATTATAAAGCCTTTGAGTTTATTGATACACTTTTGAACGGTATTCCGCCGCCCTTGAAGAAACGGCTGAACAGTTCATAGAATTCGAGACGCAGCACCTGTATTCCCACGATGAAGCCCTCGAAGCCCATTACGAATACGTTGCCGACAACGAGAACGATTATGCTTCCCACGCCGTCGAACATATTGGCGATAATGCTGAATACCAGCATAAGTCCCGCGTGGCTCAGTACGAATCCGCCGATACGCAGATAGGACATCGTGTTGGTTATGTAGGTAAGGCAGGTCTCGAAGAGGTCGATGATACCCTCGATGATGAACATTCCGACGGTCTTTTTCTCTGCGCCCTTGCTTTCGCTCATAGCGTCAAGGCGGGCTTTGAGTCCCGTGTCGATATTGCCGCCGTTCTTCTGGGTCTTTGCCGACCTGATACCGTTTTTCGCCATAAGGTGGAGCAGCGGTTCCTTGAAGAATATCAGCACCAGCGGCAGCACCACAAGGAACAGAATATATACGGGACTCATTATCTCTATGTTGAGAGCAAAGCTGCAGCCGAGTCCCGCTACCAGCGAAACATAGAACACGAATCCGCAGATACCGCTTGCGCCGAAGATACCGCTTTCGTAGTCCTTCATGCGCAGGCTCACGACGATGTTTATTATCATCATCAGCATTATCAGCAGGATCCCGACAACGAGAGCCGCTATGAGGAACAGAGTAGATGCGGCGAAGATATCTTTCGGCGGTTCTGTATAACCCATGAGCTGATATACCTGCGGTATATGGAAGAACGGTTTTATTATCTCCTCATTGCCGAACACCGAGCCGTAAATTACGCCGAATATCGTGCTGGACAAGCCTATTCTCGCAATTATCGGGGCAAGTCCCGCTTTCGTGCATTTCGTAAGGATAATGCCGAGTATCATTATGCACAGTCCCTGTCCCACATCACCGAACATCATGCCGTACAGCAGCATATATGTTATTGCAACAATAGGCGTCGGATCTATTCCGTTCGCGTCGGGCAGACCGTACATTCTGACGAACATCTCGAAAGGTCTGAACAGCCAGTTGTTTTTCAGCCGCACAGGTGCTGTTTCACCGGGAGCGGCATCACGGAACGTGAGACTCACATCGCCGACCGAACCTAGCAGTTCGGTAAAGCGTTTCTGCTCCTTTTTCGGGATATATCCGGAAAAGTGGAACCGCCCGTCAAAAACGGTAACGTTGGAGCGCAGTTCGTAGCTGTTCCCGATAGACACAAGCTTGGCATAGACCTTTGAGAGCTTCTCGCCCTCCTTGTCCGCTATCTTTTTAAGTTCGGCATCTATCTCCGTTATGCGCTTGTTTATGCTTTCCATTTCACCGAGCAGCTTCTTTGTGGCTTCCTCGGAATTGCCCTTGAGGTAATCCGGAAGCTTGGTGCGTTCAAAGCCTAAGCTGTTGAAAAGATAGTCTATACTGTTCGCTTCGGTAACGGAAGTTATGTAGAGACACCATGTATAGTTCTTTTCCTGCTCGAACGGGAAGAAGAAGAATGTCTTGTCGCTGTAGAACGCAAGCTTCGGCAGGCTTGTGTTCGGGAGTCTGCCGAAACGGGATTTTACATACTTGCAGGCAAGCAGTTCCGCAAAATCCGCGTCAAAGCCCGAAAGCTGCGACAGATTCTCATAGATAGCGTTCTCAGACCGCAAAGACGAGCTGAGCTTCATTCTCTCCTCCGTCAGCTCCCTTTGCATAATGTCTATCTCGTCAAGGTATTTCTTGAAATCAATGCTGACACTGTAGTCGATGTCGTCATACGAAGCATTCTCGTCCGGCTTTACCCCGAGAGAATCCGCGAGCATTTTCGCGCGTTTTTCGAGCCTGTCGTAAACGCCCTTGTCTTTCATGTTCTTTGCGGCAAGCTCGGAGCCCGAGGTATCGGGCGGCGGGTTTATATGAAAGCAGCCGCTTTCGCAGCATTTGATAAGCGTTTTGTTTATTTTGCGCAGACTGCCTTCGATATAGACGAGCGTAACTTTTTCAATTGCCATTCTTCGCCCTGTCCTTTCCTGTTTTTCGCTTTGCGCGTTATATTATTAGGTATTTTTCAATGCTTTCGGGAGCAAGTCCGTACCTCAGCCCCTCGATTATCCTGCACAGATTGACGCTCTCCGCGTCCAGCAGCATTACCAGCGCGTACAGCGACTCCGTCCCGTCCGTGCTTACCGCCAGACGATGCCGGAAAAACCGGTAATCCGCGATATTCACGCTGATCTCCGGGATATCCGAGCTTTCGGATCCAGCCGACTTTTCGCGTATGAGCATTCCCCGCAGTATCTCCACCGCGTTGCTGCGTTTCAGCGCACTGTCGATATCCGACTTCCGCAGTCTCTTATGATACGGTATCAGCAGTTCGTTTATCCTGTCGTTGTCCAGTCCGAAAGTTTTCATTCGCAGGCAGATCAGCAGGTTGTCCGCGTCCGCCTTGCGGAGAAAGAAGTCTTTGAGCATTTCGCGCTGCTTGCCTTTCGCAGATCCGTCTATCTGCTCAAACGCCCATTTGATGCAGCATACATTTATTGTTGTGAGTATGCGGTTCACGTCCGGTTCTGCCGCAGTCATAAGCTTTACGAGCGGTTTATAGTAGATCGTTCCTTTTAAGACTTCCGCAGCGGCTTCCAGCGTTCCGGCAGACGCAAGCTTCATGTGATCGAAGCTGAGAGCCTCGGCAATATATTCGGGAAACGCCGCGATAAAGCCCTCCTGCTGTCCGGAAGTTATTGCGATCACCGCTTTTGTGAGCTGCTCACATTCAAGGCGGCGGGTATAGAAACTCATTATCCCCTTTTTGTCACCGGCGGCAAATCTGCACACCCGCAGATAGTTGTCATAAACGCTCTTGTTTATAAGAGCCTCTACCTGCGCACGATGCACGGCAGCCTCATCGGTATCCGCAAACACTGCCGAATACAGCGGTTTTGTCTTTAAATATGCTACCGCAGCGGGAATGGTCCCCTTGTGCATCAGCACTGCGTAATCGTCCTTTGTAAGCATACTGCCATGTATAGCCCGCGCTTTCGCGGTCACAGCGTTATTCGACATACCTCACCTCTCGCGCAGCTTTCCGGAACTCTCCGTCAGGATTCAGGATACGCTCTGTTATCTCTTTTTTCCACGCATCTCTGCCGGCGGACATTTTCTCGTCCAGCACGCGGCATTTATCCTCCGCGTTCTTCTCGGCAGCTCTGATCTCCTTGTCGGATGCCGCTTTAAGTTCCGACAGGCGCTTGTCTGCCTGTGCCGCAAGCCTGTCCGCATTTTCTTTTGCAAGGCTTTCTCTCTTCGCTTTCGCGTCTTTGAGCATTTCGTCAGCCTTTTTTGCCGCTTCCTCGGAGACAGCTCTCGCTTTTTTGTCAATATCTATTATAGCCGTGATAAAATTGTCCATTTTACTGCCTCCCGTGAGTTTACATAAACTTTACAGAATATACCTATTTATATTATTACTTTTTCGATATTTTGTCAAGATTAATTTTCACTTAAAATATGCGGGGGATTTTTAGCATTTTGACAATTAAGCAAGACCCGCTGTCCGTTTCCGGTACAGCAGGTCTCAGTCTGTCGAAAAAGGAACTTTTTCGACAGACGTCCTACGCGGACATCGCCAGCGTGACGCTGGACCCATGCCGTTTCACGGAGATTTGAACATCTGCGAAAAGGAAAAAGTTTTTATTGAACAACAGAGACCCGCTGTCCGTTTCCGGTACAGCAGGTCTTTCTCTTTATTGTACAAATCGCGGCAAAACTGCCGTTATTCCCTGAAATAACGCGTGTTTTTTCGACATGACACACGTTATTTCGGCGTTTTTATCCCTGTGCGTTCAGACCGAAACTCACGGACAAAGCCCCGTCCACACGCTGCATATCTGTACTGTCAAGCTCTCCCATACGCTCTTTGAGCCGTTTCTTGTCTAATGTACGAACCTGTTCGAGAAGCACCACCGAGTCCTTGGCAAGCCCGCAGTTCACAGCGTCAAGAGATATGTGTGTCGGAAGCTTCGTTTTCTCGCGCTGACTGGTTATAGCCGCCGCAATGACAGTCGGACTGTGGCGGTTGCCGACATCGTTCTGCACGATCAGCACCGGACGAATACCGCCCTGCTCCGAACCTACCACCGGGCTGAGATCGGCATAGTATATTTCTCCGCGTTTGATAGTCATGTTTATTACCGTCCTTTCAGATATGGGTACCTCTGAAACTGTTATAAATAGAAATGCCGGAACAGAGGTTCTTTTTGCTTCTGTCTATATTTTTAACCGACGGACGGGAATTATGCAGTAACAACTCCGTTCTTTATATTTTATTCCGGAGGGCTTGTTTGCGCGCATGGAGTCAAAAATGCGTGAAACGGCTTGACTTTTTATATCGAAATATGTATAATTAAAAGTGGTGATTCTATGAAAGGTTTTCGTTTGTCCGCCGCGGCAGTCCTTACCGCGCTATCCTGTTTTCTATGCTCCTGCGGCACAGCGCAGACCCCGGAGCAGTCCGCCGCCGCTTCCGTGTCGTCTTCTGTCGAAGCCGTTGTCTCGGAGGCGCAGGAGCAATGGTATGAGGAGACAATGGAAGAGACAGAACGCGACGTCTATCTGAGTCTTGCCTGTACATCGGTTTCCGCGGGCGACCCGACCCGCTTCCGCAGAGTGTTTGAAAAAGCGGCAAACGGCGAGGAGATAACCGTCGCATACATTGGCGGCTCCATAACCGAAGGCTACACGCTCGAACCGGAGCAGTGCTGGGCATATCTCACACACCGTTGGCTCTGCGAAAAGTACCCCTCCGCGAAGATAAACTACGTCAATGCCGGACTCAGCGGAACTCCCTCGACCCTCGGTCTTATACGCTCGGACAGGGACGTGCTCGCGCCCTGCGGCGACCCGGATATAGTATTCATCGAGTTCGCGGTGAACGATGACGGCAGCGCCGTCACAAAGGAAGCCTACGAAAGCCTTGTGCGCAAAATGCTTGACCTCGAAAGCGCTCCGGCAGTCGCACTCGTATTCATGCGCACCGACACCGGTTACAGCTGTCAGGACTGGCAGAAGGAAGTCGGGCTGCTGTACGGACTTCCGATGATAAGCATAAACGATGCGCTCACAAAGGCGATCGAGGACGGCTACATGACATGGGCGGACTACTCGAACGACGGCGCTCACCCGAATCCCGAGGGCAGCAAGTTCGTTGCCGAGGCGGTGGAGCTTATGTTTGAGATGCTTGAGGACAAGAAGTACACCGGCGAGTACTCCAACAAGCTGTCTGAGTACGACTACGCTTA
>JAGAWN010000052.1 GCA_017941355.1 Ruminiclostridium sp.
GGTGAGGACGGAGACCCGAGCTGCTTAAGAAGATAAAACAAGTAATGAAAAGTTACCATTATCAAAAATAATGGACAAATAATGGACAAAACCATTTTTTTCGAGTTGTGAAAATCGCGAAACCGCTCTACAAGCGGCTTCGCGAGTCTGAATTTTGGTCGAGGTGAACCGAAACAGCAGTATCCTGCAAAACCCGAATTGCCGGATAAATATACTTCATACCACCTGTATGTCTCCGACGATCTTATAAATGAGATCGTGACTATCGGGAAAGAGACGCTCAAAGGTCTGATGCCGTATAAAACATAAGCCTCGGCAATACTAACAAATGATCAACTGCCGTTCAGATTCGTCTTGGACGGCGGTGTTTTTGTTATAGGCAGATAGTCATGTAAGGCGGAATGCAGATGATGTCATCTTTGAAACTGAGATTTCGTGGATGTATTACATAGCATTCGCCTATACGAGTTTTGTACTTTTCCTTGAAGCGCTTTAGTGACTCAATCGAATACTTCTTGCCCGATTTTACTTCAATAGGGAACATTTTGTATTTCAGCTTACTGTTGTTGGATATGAGGAAGTCGATCTCAATGTCGTTGCGGTGCTTCTCGGTGTTGTATTGCGTGTAGAAATACAGCTTGTGACCGTTCGCTGTGAGCATCTGAGCAATAGCATTTTCGTAAAGCATACCTTCGTTCATATTCAGCTTGTCGCCGAGTATTTGTTTATAAACCTCATCTTCCAGCAACTCATTCTCGTCAAATGCATGGCTGACCAACAGTCCCGTATCTCCGAGGTAGCACTTCACATACGCCCTGTTCTCATTGACCGACAGTCCCACATTAGGATCGTTGCACAGGAAGCATTCGTTGGAGATCATCGAGTCCGACAGCCAGAAAAAAGTTTCCTCATACTGATCTGATGTGCTTTTTGCTGATACATCACTGAATACCACGCGTTTTTCATGCTGAGAGAGCAACCCGGGTATCTGATCGAATATGGTAAGAACCTTGCTTCGGTATTTGGCGTCTATTTTCATAATGTCGCTACGGTACAGCGAGAGAATGTCACGCTTTTCAGTGTCCGACTTGTCGAAATCCTTTCGGCTTTCAATGAATGCAATCACGCTCTGTGGCATACCGCCCACAAGCATATACTGCTTGAACAGGAGCATCGCTTTGTGGTGCAGCTCATTTTCAGGAGGTGTTCTGTCGGAAAAGCATTTACGGATATAGCCGCATATCTGCTCCTCGCCCAATGCATCACAGAATTCCTCAAAATCCAGCGGATACATACTCAAGTGACGCTCTTCCGAGGGAATAACAATATCCTTTACATTCTCCTTAAGCGAGATCAGCGAGCCTGTTTCGATATAGTCGTATCTGCCATCGGCAACGAGATATTTTATGCACTCTCTTGCTTTCGGATACATCTGCACCTCGTCAAAGATGATAAGTGACTTTCGTTCATACAGCTTCACACCATAGTAGGTGGACAACAGCATAAAGAATGTATCGAGGTCGTTCATTTGCTTGACAAAATAGTCCTTGACTTCATCGGAGCATTTTGCGAAGTCAATGAGGATATAGCTTTTGTATTCATTTTTGCCGAATTCCTCACAGATGGTTGACTTGCCGATACGTCTTGCCCCTTCAATAAGAAAGGCTTTTTTACCGTTCAGCTCATTTTTGAGATTCAACAGCTTATCGTACATTTTTCGTTTCAGTATCATAATAGCCTCACAGGATAATACGCGGGCTTACAAGCCGTCAAACGCAGGATAATACGCGGGTATGTATTCGGCTTATAACAGTATAATACGCGGTTTTACAAATATTATACTACATGAAATGAGAAATGTCAAGCAAAACCGCACTTTATATAGCATTTATATTAATACGTTTGTCCGTTATTGGCAACTTGTGCAAAATTTGCACAAACTGGTTTTCGGACATACCTCAGGTTCGCTCCTGAGCAGCAATATTTTTTACAGATAAATGGTAATGTATTAAAGACATGGGTTGTCAATACTGATCGGAAGACAGCTACTTAAAGGGTTGAAACAAATCGCAGACATACTATTGAAAAAGCGGAAAAGATATGGTATAATGTGGATAATAATGGGATCGGAATTAAGAGGATAAATATGGACAGCAAAGAATTATGGAGCTGCACACGGGACGAGCTTGTTGCGGCGGTAACAGCGCTCGGATATCCGGAAGAATTGGGACATGAGATCGCAAAGCATATCGGCAGTCCGAAGGGTATGGAGCGAATGATATCGTATCTGCGTCAGGTCAGACCGAATAAGGTAGAAATGGTAGTAGATGAAATGATCTCGATTCGAAGCGAGATAGACGCTTGGCGTGATAAAAAGGCAAGTCAGGAAGCGAACGCGGCATATAACGAGATGCTTTATTATGGGTTTGGGGAAGATGATGAATGACATAGGGATCGGACTTCATGGAGAATGAGCAAATGGATGAAACAAAATTTCTGAAGCTTGCTTCCCATTACGGGAGTGTTTGAAGTATAAGAAAAATTGTCGGGAGGTATGGAAATATGTCTTCAATTGCAATAATCACAGGTGCGACGGGTGGACTCGGGCAGGAATTTGTGAGCGAGTTGCTCAAAGAAAACATTCATGAAATTTGGGCAGTCGCGAGGAATGAAAAACGGCTTAGTGAGTTGAAAGCAAAGTTTGGTGAAAAGGTTCGCACGATTCGATGTGACCTCAGCAATGCCGATGATCTTTCGGAGCTTTTCAGTATTATCGAAACCGAGAAACCCGATATCCGGCTGCTGATTAACAATGCCGGTATCGGGAAAATGGGTGCAAGCACCGAGTTTAGCGATGACGACATCGTGAACGAGATCGACATAAACTGCAAATCAATATGTTTGTTATGCAATCATTCTATACCGTTTATGTCGGTTGGTTCGCGCATACTGAACATATCCTCCGCGTCATCGTTTCAGCCTGTGCCATACATAAATCTCTATGCCGCGAGCAAGGCGTTTGTACGCTCATACACACGCGCTCTGAATGTTGAGCTGAAAAGCAAAGGAATCATTTGCACCGCAGTTTGTCCGGGTTGGATAGATACGGAGATGCTACAAAAAGAATACAACGGGAAACCTGTGAAATTTCCGGGGCTTGTTTCTCCAAACCGCGTTGCGGTACAGGCTCTCCGCGACTCCGCAAAAGGCAGGGATATGTCGGTATGCACTTTCTTCGTCAAGTATGAGCACTTTCTCAGCAAAATACTTCCCTCTAAGTGGATTATGAATATTTGGCTGAACGGGATAAAAGATTATGTATAAGATAGAGACAGAACGCGGTGACCTTTTTGATGTGAATATGATGATCGCGATGCAGATAACGGTAAGCGGAAACGCGACCGAGACTGAGCTTACGACTGCTTTCAATAATGCTGTCGCAGCGTTTGAGATACTGAACTGCAAGGTCGTTATTGACGATAACGGAGACGCGTTTTATGATGACTGCACATCACCCAAAAATAGCATAACATTCAGGGATTTTGAGCTTTCCGAACTGATACGGGAGCAGGAGCGGATACGGTTTAAAATCGAGGACTGTGAATTTCTGCGCTGCTTTGTTTCTCTTGCAAACAGTGGGGAGATGAAAATGTGTTTTCTGATGCACCACCTCGGCGGTGACGGTAAATCACTGTGTTATTTTATCGAAGCATTTCTGAAATGTCTGAACGGAGAGAAATGCGATCACCGCAAGATCATACTGCTTGACCGGGAAACCTTGCCGAAGAATGTGAAACTGCCGTTCTGGGCTGAATGGCTGGTGAAAAGCTACAACAGGAAATGGCTGAAAGAACGCAGGGTTTTCGGCTTTGATGATATGGCGAAAGCTTATGAAAAATTCTGGCAGACACACAGTACGACAGTCAGAAATGAGGTTACCGAAAGCGGGGAACTGCAAGAAAAGCTGAAAGTTTGCAAAGCAAACAAGATCGGTTTTACATCATACACAATCGCGGAGATGATACAGGATATACCGAGCGTACAGGATGTGGGACTTGCTGTTGACGGCAGGCAAGACGGCAACAGAACTATGAGCAATCAGGCTACGGGAATCTCGGTCAGATACAAATATGACAGGAGTAAAACGCTTGTTCAAAACGCCGCGATCATCGACAGAATGATGAAGAAAAAGCTGAATAACAACAGCTACAAATATTTCGTCCTGCGTTTTATGAGCGGGTTTGACCCCACCCTCGTTGACGCTGTTAATCTTGAATTTGCAGGATATTTTCACAGCGAGACTTCCGCGAAACTTGTGAAACTGCTCGGTTACGGACATAATATGAAAGACATTAGTATAACAAATCTCACGCGGCTTGACATACCGACCGACTACGGAAATTTTAAGCTCACAGACCTCATTTTCGTGCCGCCTGTGGTGTCTTATGGAAAGAATATCATAGGAATGGTGACGGTCGGTGATCGGCTGAATACTACCTATCATAGTTATCAGTAATAAGGCAGGTTAAAACAATGGAACTGGAATACAGAAAAGCTGCGCTTGACGATCTGGAAATGCTTGTAAAGACAAGGGTAGAGGTACTAAGAGCGGCAAATAAACTTGATGAAAATGTGGATATGTCAGAGGTTAAAAAAGAATCCAGAAATTATTATCTGAATTCTTTAGAAAACGGACTGCATACCGCATATCTTGTTTTTGACGGAAACAACTTTGTCGGAACCGGCGGCATCAGTTACTATGCTGTTATGCCTACATTTCATAATCCTACGGGACAAAAGGCGTACATAATGAATATGTACACCCGTCCGGAATACAGGCGGAAAGGAATTGCCGCTAAAACTCTTGATCTGCTTGTTCAGGACGCAAAGAGCCGCGGGATTACTGCTATCAGTCTCGAAGCTACTGATATGGGGAGAAAGCTATATGAAAAGTATGGCTTTCTCGATATGAAATCTGAAATGGAGTTGCCGTTTCAGAAGAGCACGGACAATATTTCAGTAAAGAGATAGTCGTACGAGGTGATACAGATGCAATTCAAAAAGGGAAACTGCTGGACAGCTTGTTTTGATGAAGACACAGACCGCTATACAGCCGAATACGGCGATTGTCGCAATTATGACCTGTATGAGATCACGAAAGAGATATACGACAGTCTTAATGAAGAAACAAGCTATGATGACGCTGTCAGAGCCATTTATAAAGGACGGCACTTGTATATGGCAGTCGATGACCGCTGCGGTCCACCGTACACGATAGTTTTTGACCACGACTATAAGACTATCGCTCCGTGGGCAGATGTCATCGAAAGCGGTAAAGTCTGGCCGGACGAGCTGACAGATGCTGCGGTAGAGATATTCGAATCCGAAAAAAATAATCGTGAGCAAAGAAGAAAGAAGCGGGAACAAAAAAATAACGGATAAAGGAAACAACATGGACATTAATATGATAATCGGTATTTATGGAGGTAAACTATGATTTTATCTGTAATTGAGAGCTTTGTCCTTAATTTTGTATTACTGCTTGTATGTGTCATAAACATTCGAAACGGTGCAGTCGGCGGTGTTCATTACTATGAGCAGCCGGTCAAAGATCGTGTTGTTGAGTTGGGACTAATCACAGAAAACGAGATCAAACGGAATTATATTGTATCAGGTTTAGTATTGATGTTCTTTCTTATCGTAGCTGCTCCGTTAATGGTGTTCGTTGTAAATGGTGCGTAAACTTTTTTTGACGGGTTTATCCAATTAACTGTAATGTATCTGTTATGCGGACTATTTGACCGCGTGTTTATAGACTGGTACTGGGTAGGACATACGAAAGCGTGGGTGATACCGGGAACAGAGGATCTGATCCCATATATCCATAAGAAAACATGGCTCAAAAAAATCATAGGTACTGTTATAGGCTACCCTTTGTTTGCAGCATTGCTTTCGTGGATATTTACATTGACACTGAAATAAATACTGATTTATAACAATAGTACGAGAATATATATGAAAAAGAAAAAGCGTAAAAATACAGATAAAAGCGCAAAGAAGTCATCTGCCAAATTGATTAAAAATATATTCACAGGAGTAGGGAATGAAAAAGATAATAACAGCAATAGTTTTATTGGTTTCGGGTATCGGCGCGCTGCTTTTCGGCATATTTTACTCCGGCGCATCTTCGTCAGGCAAAAAAGCTGATATCGAAATGGACATCACAAATGTTGTTTATCTCACGGATGAAAATATCGGCAAGTCTATAAAAATTAAGCTGACAGATGATCAGCTATATATCGATGACAATAATTACATTGCTTTTTCCGATGCTGCCGGGAGAACAACACATTTGCTGATAACAGTAAGTGATGAACTTGCCGGAAACTATAAACGGCTTGTTGAGAACGGCGTGTCGATAATCGGAACAGTCAGGAAAAGCACGGAAGAAATTACTCAGAAAACATATAATGACGTGATCGCATATTATGAAGAAATGTCAGAATACACGGGCGTTAAAGTTACGGTAAGAATGAAGGACATCATTCGTCATAGTATATCTCCGTATTATATTGAACTTACCGATGCTGACGCTGTTCTGGATCTGGGCTTTATAATCACGATAAAAATGATCTCGTGTGCTGTCGGCGGCGTTCTTATTATCGCAGCTGCAGTCGTTCTAATTTCAGTATTAACAAAAAAAGCGATATGGAAGATAGCTCTGATATTTGCAGGCGTTATAATTGTTCTTGTTATCGCTGCAGTTATCATACTGTTCCCGAAACTTAAACAGATGAGCAGCATACGCAAGGACGCTGACGGGGTTTACTACATGGATTATACCGACAAGCTGAAGTTCGATGATATGCTTGCGGCAAATATAACATCAGATGATGAGCTATTCTCGTGGATGAGCAGAGCCGAGTTCTTTAACCTGCCTGTAAATGTGGATATAAACAGGTACGGCTGCGCTTCCTTCTCAGCGCAGTCTCCTGATGGAAATGTGCTTTTCGGAAGAAACTTTGACTACGGTGAGACCGATACTCTGATCGTACATTCAAATCCTGCGGAGGGGTATGCTTTTTACGGAGTTGCTGACTTGTATGTGCTTGGTGTAGGCAAGGAACTCGGCTGTATTGATCCCGATTCTCTGCCGGGCAGATTTCTGATGCTTGCCGCGCCCTATGTGATATGCGACGGTATCAACCAGGCGGGGCTCGGAGTAAGTACACATGAGCTTAATGTCGGCGAGCTGCATCAGGATACGGGGAAGACCGATCTCTTCGTCTATACCGCTATCCTGCTTATCCTTGAACGCTGTACGACCGTGGATGAAGTTGTATCGCTGCTTGACTCTTATGATATACATTCCCACAACGGCAATAGGCAGCATCTGTTCATTGTTGACAAGACCGGGCGCTCGGTAGTTGTCGAGTGGCTTGA
>JAGAWN010000053.1 GCA_017941355.1 Ruminiclostridium sp.
CACATGAGCCTTGAAGAAAGCCTTGAGTTCATATCAGACGACGAACTTGTGGAAGTCACACCGAAGTCGATAAGGCTCCGCAAGCGCATACTTGACCATGATCTTCGCATGAAAGATGAAGCAAAGCGCAAAAAGAACTGAGTAAGTATAACCCCGTAACCGCAGACTGCGGTTACGGGGTTTTGTTACTGTCATTGTTCTTCTTTGAGTTTTTCCTCGGCATTGCTGAGGTCTATACCGCTTCTGGTCATTCGCAGGTTTATGATGATGCCGATAAGTATCGGGAGATAGAACGTGAGAAAACGCCATATAAACGTAGAAACTCCGGTGTAGTAGTCGCCGAATATCCCTTTGAAGAACGCCGCGTAGCTGCCCTCCGCAGCACCCATTGCTCCGGGGAGCGGGACAAATCCGGATATCATCAGTACGAAAGCCTGACACGCAACGATCGTGAGATAATCCGTCTCCGTCATGCCGAAGCCTATGTAGATGACGAAGGTGATAGAGAAGTACACCAGCAGCTGCACAACCGTCACAAGGAACATCTTGAGTATCATTACCGGCTGACTCTTTATGAACATGAAGTTCTCGTAATATGTCGCAAGCTCCTTGTCTATATACTCGATCTTGCTTTCAACGTCCCTGATGATGCGAAGCTTGCCCAGAAGCCGCACGATACCGTGCGCAAGCTTTATTGTTGCTTTCTGAAAAAAAGCAAGCATGAACAGAAGCACGATAACGAACGTGTTGACTATAAAACCGACTATGACGAGGAATGTCAGCGGCTTCAGTTCACCGTCCGTGAACATCGAAAGTCTGAATACAAGGAATACGATAGAGTATAATGTAAGTGTGAACTGGTACACTATAAACCGGCTGAGCAGCGCTGTCATTGCCGAACCCAGCGGCATTCCGCGCTTCATAAACATATAGACCTGCATAGGCTGACCGCCGGAAGCAAACGGGGTTATGCAGTTGAAATACTGCCCTATCATCGTCACAAGGAACGTGGTGCGGAATTTCGTTTCCGGCGCGAGGCTCTTTGCCGCAAGATGCAGTCCTATCGCTTCGCCGAACCAGTAAATGACCATGCAGGCGATAGCCGCCACAAGAAACAGCGGATTTAGCTGCAGCAGCGCGTTTATAATGTTGTCTATGCCCTCGGAAAAAAGCACGATAAGCATTATCACAAACGCTATACCGCAGATTATAAGATATATTTTGTTTGTTTTCTTCTTACCCATTTTTCACCATTAAGGGGGAATACGCAGAAAGTTACTGTGATCTTACTTTCTGCGTAATTGTCGATCTTTTATCTGACTGTACTGCCGTTGGGAACATCACTGTCAATGAAAACGACTCTTGCACCACCGTCATCGGTGTCGCAGGCGAGCAGCATTCCCTGGCTCTCCTCGCCGCAGAGCTTTGCGGGAGCAAGGTTAGCAACGAAAATGACTTTCTTTCCTATAAGATCCTCCGGCTTGTACCACTCCGCAATCCCCGATACTATCTGCCTGCCGTTTCTGCCGTCGTCAAGCTGTATTTTCAGCAGCTTCTTTGACTTCTTCACTTTCTCGCAGGCGGTTATCTCGCCGGTGCGCAGCTTTGTTTCGGCAAACTTGTCGATCGTGATGATGCCTGCCTTGTCGAGATCCTCGTCCTCCCTGAATGTCTTTGCGGGAGCAAGCATAGCGTTCAGTTCATCTATCTCCTTGTCGATGTCTATGCGCGGGAACAGTATTTCGCCCTTGTGAACAGTGACGTCCGTGGGCAGAACGCCGAATTCCGCGGCTTTCTCATAGGTAACGTCGCTTTCCTTTGCGCCGATCTGCTCCCACACCTTGGGCATGGTAACGGGCATGAACGGGCAGAGGAGCGTCGAGCAGATACGGATAGTTTCAAGCAGGGTATAAAGCACGGAAGCAAGGCGGGGCTTGTTCTCGTCACTTCTGCCGAGTACCCACGGCTCTGTCTCGTCTATATATTTGTTGGCGCGGTCTATGACTTTGAATATCTCGGCAAGAGCGAGGGAGTGCTGTGCCTCGTCAACATACGCCGCGACGGAATCGCGCAGCGGCTTCGCCATGTTTATAAGCTCATCGTCGAGAGCCTCCGCTTTTCTGTCTGTCGGCAGTGTCCCGCCGAAGTATTTGTCAGCCATTGCGACTGTACGGGAAACGAGGTTGCCGAAAGCGTTAGCAAGGTCTGTGTTTATGCGGCTTATCATGATCTCGTTTGAGAAGTTGGAGTCCGAGCCGTATGGCATATCGCGGAGTATCTGATAGCGCACCGCGTCAACGCCGTAGCGTTCGCCGAGAATGAACGGATCGACAACATTTCCGAGGGACTTTGACATCTTCGCGCCGCCGAATGTTATCCAGCCGTGACCGTAAAGACGCTTGGGCAGCGGAATGTCCAGCATCATCAGTATTGCCGGCCATACTATCGAGTGGAAGCGAACGATTTCTTTCGCGGTCATGTGCATATCCGCGGGCCAGTATTTGTCGAAATCGCTGTAGGTGCCGTTCTCATAGCCGAGGGCGCTGATATAGTTTATGAGCGCGTCCAGCCATACATACACGGTATGTTTCTCGTCAAACGGTACAGGTATTCCCCATTTTACCGAGGTGCGGGAAACGCACAGGTCTTCCAGCCCGTCCTTTACGAAGTTGTTTATCATCTCGTTTACGCGGCTTTCGGGGCGCAGATAATCGGTGTTTTTCAGCAGATCTGTCACCTTTTCGGTCATTTCGGAGAGTTTAAGGAAGTACGCTTCCTCCTCCGCATCTATGACCTCTCTTCCGCAGTCGGGACATTTGCCGTCAACAAGCTGTGTCTCCGTCCAGAAGCTTTCACAGGGAACACAGTATTTGCCCTTGTACGAGCCTTTGTAGATATAGCCTTTGTCGTGCAGCTTCGTGAAAATGTTCTGCACAGTCTCGATGTGGCAGGGATCGGTAGTTCTGATGTAGCGGTCATAGCTTATATTCATGAAGCTCCACAGCTTCTTGAAGTTCTCAACTATGCCGTCAACGTACTGCTGAGGGGTCTTGCCCTCGGCTTCGGCTTTCTGCTGTATCTTCGCTCCGTGTTCGTCTGTTCCGGTCAGGAACATCACGTCATAGCCCTGCATTCTCTTGAAGCGTGCGATAACGTCGCAGGCTACGGTAGTGTAGCAGTGCCCGATATGGGGATTGCCGGACGGGTAGTAAATGGGCGTTGTAATATAGTAGGTCTTGCTCATTGTAACAACTCCTTTATATAAAGTAAATCAGCATATATTATACCACAAAAAACGCTTTTTGGCAATATGTAAAAATTTTTAGAAGAAAAATTTACATTTTTCACATAAAACACTTGATTTTTTTTACGTTTTCTATTAAAATAGAAATATGTATAGTCTGCGCATGGCAGACGGCGCAGAACAATAAAAAACGACTGCCGTCCGGGGTGTATGTGCGCGGATACGCGGCGCGGCGTTCCGAGAGACGGAAAACCCCAGGCAGGCAAGGCAGAAGCCACAGAAAGGACAGGTCAAATTATGTCAAACAGATTATTCCAGGGAGTAGTACATCAGATGAAAGATACTGTCGGACGCATAATCGGCGTCATCGACGAGAACGCGACTATCGTTGCGTGCAGCGAGCTGTCGAAGATCGGCACCTCCAACGACTTCTTCTCGATAGAGTTCGGTGATTCGCATGACATCTTTATCCGTGACGGCTACACCTATAAGCCTTTCGGCGTTCATGTAAAGCCGGATTACGCCGTTTTTGTCGAGGGAACCGACGAAATGGCGGGCAAATACGCTTCTATACTTGCTATCTCACTGTCCAGCATCAAGCAGTATTACGATGAGAAATATGACCGAAACAACTTCGTAAAGAATATAATCCTTGACAACGTGCTTCCGGGCGATATCAGCATCAAATCCCGTGAGCTGCACTTCAACGCGGATATCAACCGGGTCGTTTTCCTTATCAGCATAATCTCTTCCAACGATGTGTCCGCTTATGATGTTATCCAGAACCTCTTCCCGGACAAGAACAAGGACTTTGTATTCAACATAACCGAAAGTGAGATCGTACTTGTAAAGGAGATCAAGAGCGGTATAGACGTAAAGGATCTCGAAAAGCTCGCCCGTTCCATAGCAGACACGCTCCAGACCGAGTTCTTCACCCGTGTGAATATCGGCATCGGAACCCCGGTCATCGGCGTAAAAGACCTTGCCCGCTCTTTCAAGGAAGCGCAGATCGCTATCGAAGTCGGCAAGGTGTTCGACACCGAGAAGAACATAGTAAGCTATGACAACCTCGGTATCGCAAGACTTATCTACCACCTGCCCACCACACTCTGCGAGACTTTCTTAAAGGAAGTGTTCAAGAAGGGCTCTATCGAGTCCCTCGACCACGAGACACTGTTCACTATCCAGCGTTTCTTCGAGAACAACCTGAACGTTTCCGAAACATCGAGAAAGCTGTTCGTACACAGAAATACACTGGTTTACAGACTCGACAAGATCAAGAAGCTCACCGGACTCGATCTGCGTGAATTCGACCACGCTATAATCTTCAAGATCGCGCTCATGGTAAAGAAGTACCTGTCCGCCGATCCGGTGAAATTCTGATATCCGTACAGTATAACGGTTTTGTGTCTTTCTCCCGTTTTCCGGGGGAAAGACGCGGTTTGTTTTGTTTTTTCAGGAGATAATTAATGGTAGAATTGAAGAATGTTGACGTTCATTATGTTGACGGCGTAAAAGGCGGCGTTGACGCACTGAACGATGTAAATATAAGGGTGAACGACGGAGAATTCGTATTCATCGTCGGAGACAGCGGCGCGGGCAAAAGCACCCTGCTGAAGCTGCTCACCCGTGAGATACAGCCCACCAGCGGACGTGTGTTCGTGAACGGCTATAACCTCTCGAAGCTAAGGAACCGCAAGCTCCCGTATTTCAGGCGTTCTCTCGGTATGATATTCCAGGATTTCCGCCTGATACCGACGCTTACCGTATATGAGAATGTTGCGTTCGTGCTGCGCGTTATCGACAAATCCAAGAAGTACATACGTCAGCGCGTACCTTACGTTCTCGATCTTGTGAAGCTTAACGACAAGGCAAAAGCCTACCCCGGACAGCTTTCCGGCGGTGAGCAGCAGCGTGTTGCAATAGCCCGCGCTTTCGCCTGTGATCCGAAGATAATCATAGCCGACGAGCCGACCGGAAATATCGACCCAAGACTGTCATACGAGATAGTGGAGCTGCTCCAGGATATCAACGAGTGCGGCACAACGGTCATCATGGTTACTCACAACCACGATCTGGTCAAGTATTTCGGCGGCAGGATAATCAACCTCAAGGAAGGCAGCATCGCCTTCGACGGATTTATAGAAGGAGAATAAGCTTCCAATGAGAATGAGCAATTTCAACTACCTCGTGAAGCGCGGGGTAGGTTCGGTGTTCAGAAACGGCATGATGTCGATAGCGAGCTTCTTCGTGCTGCTGGTAAGCCTTCTGCTTATCGGTCTGTCGGTGCTTGTGGCAATGGACATCGGCGTTATTATGTCCAACATCGAGGAAAAGAACGAGATAAGCGTGTATGTTTACGGCGATGTGGATCAGACTACCCTCAACCACATAACCGATGCCCTCAACGAGAATCCGAACCGTCTCAACGTTGTGTTCTACTCAAAGGAGCAGGCATGGGAGGACAAGAAGAACGAAATGTCGGAGTACAAGGAGCTTTTCGATTACCTTACCGAAAACCCCATGCCCCACACTTTCCGCGTTACGGTAAAGGACATATCGCTGATCTCCGAAACGGCTGAGGAGTTCAGCACGATCGAGGGCGTGGAAAAGGTAGTCGCCCCTTATGACTTCGCTTCCGCGCTGGTAAATATACGCTCAACGCTGACCATAATAGCGGGCGCTATCCTTATAGTAATGATAGCAACGAGCATAATCATCATCTACAACGCGATAAGAAGCAGCGTTTTCTCCCGTTCAAAGGAAATCAACATTATGAAAGTCGTCGGCGCGACAAACTCGTTTGTAAAGATACCGTTCTTTATAGAGGGTATGTTTATCGGAGTAGCTGCCGGCGCGGCTTCATGGGCTATAACAAAGGTGACATACGAGGCGCTGGTACAGCTCTTCCGCGACGATATCACCATCTGGCGCATCTTCGGTCTTGCGGATATGATACAGTTCGACACGGTCACATGGTATGTGCTTGCCGCGAACTGCGTGCTGGGCGCGCTGCTGGGCGCGATCGGAACGATCATCAGCACCGGAAAGTATGTAAGGGTTTGAGGTTATGACAATGAACAGAAAGGTGTCAAGGATCATACGCGGCGCGGCTGCGGTCTGCTGCTGCCTTGCTCTTGCGGTATCGGGACAGATATATGACGGCACAGATACGGTTATAAAGCCTGTGCGTACTTATGCGGACACGCAGTCCGATCTTGAACAGAAGATCAAGGACGCGGATCAGAAAATCAAGGATATCGAGAACGAGATAGCCGCTGCAGGAAGCAATATAGAAACCACCAAGGAGCAGCAGGACAACTATTGGGGACTTCTCCAGGCAACGCAGAACAAGATAGACCTTGTCAATCTCGATGTTGCAAACAAAGAGCAGGAGATACTGGACAAGGAGGACGAAATAGCGGCGGTGGAGCTACGCATCTCGGATACCGAGGTGCGTATAGCCGACAAGGAAATACAGATCGAAATGCTGGATCAGCAGAACAAGAACAATCTTGAACGCTTCGGCCAGATAATGCACGCTATGTACATAACCGACTCGGACGATTATCTGTCGATAATAGCCGGCTCGGCTGACTTCTACGATATCTTCGTGAGAAGCGAGATAATGAAGAGCGTCAACGAGCAGAACCTCAACTTCATGCACCAGCTTCAGAACGATATACAGAAGCTTCACGACGACGAGGAGAAGCTTGAAGAGGACAAACAGCAGCTGAAATACGACAAGAAGATGCTTGAGCAGCAGCGCGAGGATCTTGTTGACGAAAAAACCGCTCTTGACGAAAAGAAGAAGTATTACAACGATCTCAACGCCGGCTACTGGGACGAATACAACACCTACGCGGCGAAAATACAGGATCTTGAAACGAGACAGGCAAATCTCCAGTATCAGAAGAAAGTAACGCAGGCTGACCGCGAAAAGGCGCAGGCTGCCCTCGAAGAGGAGATCCGTCAGGCGCAGCTCCGCGCAAAGATGAACACCGTCTATGATACCGGAGAATGGGCATGGCCGGTATCTCCCGCGTTTACGCTGATAACCACACATTTCGGCTACGACAGCTGGAGAGGCGGCAATCACGGCGGTATCGACATAGGCAACAGCGGTATGATGGGCGCTAATATATACGCGTCAAAGGGCGGCGAGGTCATCGTTGCAAAGACCACATACATACCCGGTTATGACTACGGTATGTACGTCGTTATAGATCACGGCAACGGCTACCAGACTCTTTACGCACACTGCAGCGCGATATATGTAAGCGCCGGTCAGGTGGTGAACAAGGGCGACTGTATCGCTGCCGTAGGGTCCACCGGCTGGTCAACCGGTCCTCATCTGCACTTTGAAGTCCGCAAGGACGGCGTAAGGATAGACCCCCTCGGCGTTGTAAGTATGCCGCAGTAAGTGCTCGCCGTTCCGGCAAGCACTGTGGGGCTGCCCGCCCCACACCCCGGCGGGGGAGAGAAGGAACTTTTCCCGAAGGAAAAGTTCCCCCTCTCCCCTCGACCCCTCTCCCCTTCAAAAGGGCTTTATACGCTTCGCTTTCTGACGCGGAAGATGTCGGAAGCGAATACAGATAAATCAGATACGATTGACCTGAGGAAAGTTATGAACAGGAAAATTTCACTCGGCATAGCCATAAGCATAGCCGCTATCGCCTGCGCAGTCACGTTCGTTATCACTATGACCGTGTCTCTGAACAATTATAACGAAAAGATCGCAGATGTGCAGCAGCGCGGTGAGATATACACAAAACTGCAGGAAATAGATTCATACGTCCGCAATTACTCGCTGTACACCATTGACGATGAGAAAATGAAGACCGGCGTATATTCCGGGTACCTCACCTGTCTTGACGACGGCGCTGCCAGATACTACACGACAGATGAGTATTACTACAAGACAAGACTCGAAAGCGGCAACATTGTCGGCCTCGGGATCGTGTTTGAAAAGGAAGAAAGCGGCTACATCAAGATAACCGAAGTTTATGAGGGTTCGCCTGCCGCTGCCGAGGGGATCATGCCCGGAGATGTTATTATATCGGTCGAGGGCGTAAGCCTGCTGGAATCCGGCTATGAGACAGCAAGCGAGCAGCTGCGCTACGGTGACGAGGGGACCCGCCGCCGGTTCGTTCTGCGGCGTGACGGCGAAGAAAGCGAATACAACCTGGCACGCGCCGCTTTCAGTATTCCAACTGTCGAAGCCGTACTGCTGGACAACGGTATCCTGTGCTTCACTTTCTTCTCCGTGAATGAAGCGACAGGCTCCAAAATGACGGAGCTTCTTTCACAGTACAGCGAAAGCACCGTCACCGGCTATATATTCGATCTTCGCGGCGTATCAAGCGGAGTTTACACCACCGTTTCGGAAATACTCGAACCGTTCATTGACGCGGGAGTCGTGGCTTCCGCCGTTTATAAAAACAATTCGACAAGAACCGTCGCACAGACCTCCTCAGATGACTTTACAAATCTGCCGATCAGTATTATAATAGATGAGAAGACCGGAGGATCTGCGGAACTTATAGCGGAAGCTCTGCGTGACCGCGCGGGCGGCTCCACCGTCGGAGAGACTACCATGGGCAGCGGCACTCTCAGCGAGACCCGTACATTCAACGACGGTACTGCGATTGAGATCTCCGTAGCGGTCATAAGACCTGCCGACGAAAGCAACGGCTATAACGGATCCGGCATTACCCCGGAGTTTGTTGTTGAGTACGATGGCACCCGTGAGAACGACCCGGCAGCGTTCGGGGAATCCACAGACATTCAGCTCAAAAAGGCTGTCGAGGTCATAGCGAGCAAGGCGGCTGCGGCTGCCGAGGCTGCGCAGACAGCGGCAGATTAACAGGGACAAATAATTTCATTAAGAAAGGAATAAAATCATGGCATCTAAACAGACAGTGCTGACACAGGAGGGACTTAACGCCCTTGAAGCCGAGCTTGAACAGCTCAAAACCGTAAAAAGAAAGGACATAGCGGAGAAGATCAAAGTGGCTCTCTCATTCGGTGACCTTTCCGAAAACTCCGAGTATGATGAAGCCAAAAACGAACAGGGTATCATCGAAGCGCGTATCGCTGAGATCGAAGCTACCCTCAAGAACGTAAAAGTCATCGACGAGGACAGCCTTACCACCGAGCATGTTCAGCACGGAAACAAGGTCATAGTCAAGGATATCGAGGAAGATGTGGAACGTGAACTGCACATAGTAGGTTCAAAGGAAGTTGATGTCAAGGCGGGAAAGATCTCGGACGAATCACCTATCGGAAGAGCCCTGCTGGGTCACAAAAAGGGTGATATCGTTGATGTGGAGACTCCCTCGGGCATATTGCAGTTTGAAATACTTGACATAGGAAAATAACAGCAAAGGAAGTAACATTATGGCAGATGAGATAAAGACAACGGAAGAAATGAGCGAGGAAGAGCTGCTCGAAAACCTTTCGGAGCAGCACAGGATAAGGATCGAAAAGCTCAACAAGCTTAAAGCGGAGGGCAAGGATCCGTATGTAACCACCAAGTACGGCGTTACACACCTCGCAAAAGATATCCGCGAAAAATTCGATGAACTCGAAAACCGGGACGTTTCCATTGCCGGACGTATAACCAGCCGCCGCATCATGGGAAAGGCAAGCTTCGCAGATGTCCGCGACGGAAGTGACAGAATGCAGATATACGTTCGTATTGACGAGATCGGCGCGGACGCTTTCGCAGAGTTCAAGACATGGGACTTAGGCGATATCGTAGGCGTTACAGGCTATGTTTTCAAGACCAAGACCGGTGAGATATCGGTTCATGTAAAAAGCATCAAGCTGCTTTCAAAATCCCTTCTCCCGCTGCCCGAAAAGTGGCACGGACTTAAAGACAAGGAAGAGCGCTACAGAAAGCGTTATCTCGATCTTATTGCAAACCCGGAGATCAAGAACACATTCGTTACCCGTTCGCTGGTACTGCGTGAGATCCGCAATTACCTTGACAGCATAGGCTACCTTGAAGTTGATACGCCTATCCTGCTCCCGCTGGAGATAGGAGCCGCTGCGCGTCCTTTCAAGACACATCACAACGCGCTGGACATTGATATGTACCTGCGCATAGAAACTGAGTTGTATCTGAAAAGACTTATCGTCGGCGGATTTGACCGTGTTTACGAAGTAGGACGCATCTTCCGCAACGAGGGTATGGACGCTACTCATAACCCGGAATTCACATCTATCGAGATGTATCAGGCATATACCGACTATTTCGGAATGATGGATATAATCGAGGATCTGTACCGCACAGTCGCAAAGAAGATCTGCGGAACCGACACGGTAATGTATCAGGGTAAGGAGATAGCTGTCGGCAAACCGTGGGAACGCCTCACGATGATCGAAGCGGTCAAGAAGTACGCGGGAGTTGATTTCGCGGACTGGACAGACGATGAGACCGCGCGCAAGGCTGCTGCCGAAAAGAAAGTCGAACTTGAAAGCAAGACCGCCACAAAGGGCGAAGTGCTTATCGCGTTCTTTGAGGCTTTCGTTGAGGAAAATCTCATTCAGCCTACTATCATCTACGACTACCCGGTGGAGAACTCCCCGCTTGCTAAGCGCAAGCCCTCCGACCCGATGTTCACGGAGCGTTTTGAATACTTCATCAACGGCACCGAGTTCGGCAACGCGTTCTCCGAACTTAACGATCCGATAGATCAGCGCGGCCGTTTCGAGAAGCAGGTAGCGGCAAAACGTGCGCAGGGCGGAAATGACGCACAGGTAGATGAGGACTTCATCACGGCTCTTGAATACGGACTTCCTCCTACCGGCGGACTCGGCTTCGGCTTCGACAGACTCGTTATGCTGCTTACAGACAGCGCTTCCATACGCGATGTACTGCTGTTCCCCACAATGAGACCGGAGAAGAAGTAAAGCCCGCTGTTAAGCCATTATTTGGCTGTGACAGGCAGGATTTACGACCGATTTACGACCAAACAGCAAAGGCAAGAGAGAACCTGTTAATATTAAGTATTTCCCCGCATCGCTCATCGATGCGGGGTTGCTTTTTTGTTGAGATGACCTTAGACTTAGTAGTTCGATTTGTTTTAGCGAATTAGAACGATGAAGCACAATGCATAAGAAGCTCTGCCGAAGTTTGTACAGGTTAGATCTTGAATAGTAGGCGAAACAGAGGTACTATAGCAGCAACAAAAGGAAATAAAGACAGGAGGCTGCATGGTAATGAGGACGCAAACATTCGGAGTAGAGGTTGAAATGACAGGCATCACAAGGAAGGGTGCTGCACAGGTAGCAGCGGACTTCTTCGGAAGCACAGCCGAGTACATAGGCGGCGGCTATGACAAGTACGGAGCGAAGGACAGCACCGGCAGAGTGTGGGCTTTTGGCTCCGACAGCTCTATCAGGATCGAGCGTAAGAACGGCAAGCCCGCCGAGGCAGTGGAGCTTGTAACGCCGATACTCCATTATGAGGACATAGAAACGCTGCAGGAGCTCATCAGACGGCTGCGCAAGGCGGGAGCGCTGACAAATTCAAGCTGTGGTATTCACGTCCATGTAGGTGCTGATCAGCACACGCCGAGATCACTGCGGAACTTGGTGAACATCTTCACAAGCAAGCAGGATATCATCTTTAAGGCTTTAGCTGTTGACCCGAACAGGGCAAGGTTCTGTAAGAAGCTTGAAAGCGGGCTGTCGCAGAGCATCAACAAGCAGCGTCCCGAGAACCTTAACGGAGTAGCGGATATATGGTACGCAGGATATTCGGGCAGCAGAGATACTCATTACAATCAGAGCCGATATCATGCGGTTAATCTCCACGCCGTATTCACAAAAGGCACAGTTGAGTTTCGCTGCTTCAATTCCACGCTCCATGCTGGTAAGGTCAAAACCTATATCCAGTTCTGCTTAGCAATATCGCATCAGGCGATAATGCAGAAAAGCTCCAGTGCAAAGGTCACAGTAAGTGACAATGAGAAGTACACATTCCGCTGTTGGTTGCTCAGAATGGGTTTGACCGGTGATGAGTTCGCCACGGCTCGGAAGTTCCTGCTCGAAAACCTTGAGGGCGATATCGCTTGGAGACACGGAGAATCCGCATAAGAACAGTAAAAAATCGGGAGGACGCATAGTTCTCCCGAACAAATAAACACAGTTGAAAGGAAGTAACGAAAATGAAGAGAATTTACCTTGCTTACGGCTCCAATATGCACTTGGAGCAGATGAAGATGCGCTGCCCCGACTCGAAGCGTCTCGGCGTTTCGGTCATAGAGGGGTACTCCCTCGAATTTCACGGTGGAGGGAATGCCGTAGCAACCATTGTCCCGAAGAAAGACAGCGAGGTTCCTGTCGTAGTGTGGGAGATCTCCGAGCGAGACGAGCGCAACCTTGACCGATACGAGGGATTTCCCCGTCTTTATTTCAAGAAAGATCTCAAGGTTTACCTCGGAAAGCGCAAGGTTGACGCATTTGCTTACATCATGGCGCATGGGTATGAGATAGGTATGCCGTCCGAGTACTATTATAATGTAATCTTAGAGGGCTACACGGCGAACGATATTGACACGAAGCCGCTGTTTGCCGCACTTTATCGGTCAAGAGAACACAAGACCGCTTGAAAAACATCCTCCATGACATTTTTAGAACAGGCTCAGATCCGCAGTGGCGCTGCGAGTCTGAGCCTTTTTTCATTGTTCAGCAAAAGCTATGCGGCGGTACTGTCCGAAAATGCGGCAAAACATTTCAGTCTGTCCGATAACTGTTTCAGG
>JAGAWN010000054.1 GCA_017941355.1 Ruminiclostridium sp.
ACTGCATAGCCGTCCGTAGTTTTAACGTGAGCCTTTCGGGGCGTTACTCCGTCATTCGACTCATTAGAATAATAGTTCTACGTAACTATTCTATTTTTGTTACGCGCCGCACCTTTTCAGTACGGAACGTGTCACACCATTTGCGAACTCGTCCAGCAGGCAGCGCACATGAAACGGCAGTCTGCCTCCGTGCTTAAAATTCGCCCTGTCATATAGTACATCGAAAAGTTGTGTGTACATCATCGCCGCCAAAAAGTTGAACGTGTCGTCCGAGGACGGGATAATGATGAACATTGCGGTAGGCTCGTCACCTATCATTTCAAGGTGAATGTTGTCGCAGCACGTCAAGTCCATGACCTCCGGGATATTGAACGCTTGCAGTCTCACAGCGGTCGAAATAAGGATCGACTTCGCCGTGTCGCCGGCAGCCTTTTTAAAGTCCTTATAGTATTTAAGGCACATATACTGGCTCGCCGGTTTAGCTGCTTTCGCAAGATCAATAAGGTTAAGAGCTTTTGCCTGCTCATTGTCACCGACCTTATCTTCCTTGTATTTACCGGGATTTTCAAGCGCATCGAATATCAGATCGAGATCGGACTGAAAATCATCGCTTCCCTCTTTGACCTCTGCTTTTTTCAGCAGCTTCATGACCTCCGAGAAATTCTGCTTTGACTTATCCTCACATTCGACAAGATAGAAGCACAGCGCCGCCAACAGCGCTTTCGTACTGTCGTCCCAGAACTGATCTCCGCCCCCGCCGTTTTCCTTCTGCGTGTTCTTCATCAGAACATTCACCATTTTTATAACGGCGGTAGCGCTGTAGTTACCGTCCACATCATAGATATAGTTGAACGGATTATAGTTGTTCGAGTGCGCCATGTCTATAAGGTTAAATACCTTTATCTTGTACCCGTATTTTTCAAGCATCTTGCCTGTCGAGCGCAGCAGCTCACCTTTCGGGTCCGTGCAGATATAGCTTGTGTTCGCCTGCATAAGATTCGGCTTTACGAAGAAACGAGATTTACCGGAACCGGAACCGCCTATTACCATAACATTGAGATTTTTTCTCGTTTGTCTTGTGTTCAGCGACATTTTCACATCATTCGTGAGAATGATGTTGTTGTCCTTGACGAACGGTTTCGGCTTTTTATACTTCTTCGAGAACAGCGATAAAAACTCTCTCCAAAGGTCACTGATTATCTTCTTCGATTCTCTCCAAACCTTTTTGAACGGAGTAATACCGGCATCTTTTCCGGCAGCCCGTTTTCTCTGCTTTTCTGCGCATTCTTTTTCCTTGCGGGCATCTTCGGCTTTCTTCTTTTTCTCCCTTTCCGCTTTCCGAAGCTCCCGCAACCGCTTTCTCTCGGCTTGTTTTTCCTCTTTGGTAAGTGGTTTCGCCGCAGTATCCGCTTTCTCCGGCTTATCCTTACCTGCGTCCTTCTTTTGTGTTTCTTTTTTCGGCTTCTGAGGCTTGTCCAGTAATGATTTTATTTCCTTACTGCCCGCCCACTTTGCCGAGCCATGTTCCTCACCCTTTCTATGGAATTTCTTTTTGCCCGTGACTTTCATCAGCGCGTACAGTCCGATACCGAAAATAGTGAAAATAGGGAACGTCGTTGCATAGCCACCAAGCTGCACATATTCAAACACCAGATCGGTATTTACTAATGTAGCTTCAAGGCTTTCAGCGAAGTTATCGAAATTCAGCTTTCCGTTATCGTCCAGCGACATATCGACACAAGTGCCAAGCGAAGCCGCAAGGTAGATCACGAATAATGCAAGTACCGCATATATGCCGATAGTGATGATGTCCGGCTTTTTAGCGACCCTGCTTATTTACGCGACCCCCTCTCCCGCTTCTTATTTTTCAGAGTATCTGCGGTCTGCTGTACCCTTGCTTTCGCCTTTGTCAGCAGATTATCAGCCACGCTCTGCTTCTGTGCCTTGCCGATGATTTTGTCAGCCTTTGCCTCACTCATACCGAAGGTATCACGGAGCCGCTTCCTTGCGGTATCTCTGTCACTCAGATCAAGTCTTACGACCGTGCTTCCGCCGCGCACCGTAAACGACGACGTTGTATCACGCTCTATCAGATATTCACGGAAGTGTACCTGCTTCGGCTCCTCAATAAAGCCGAGTCTTTCGACTTTATCCATGATAGCCTTGACGGTCTCCGTATCAGACACATTCAAATGCTGATTTATCTCCCGTTCGATAGCAGCTCTGTCCCGGTTCTTTTCCGATATTACTATGAAATGTCCCCTGTCATCGGTAACGGTCAGGCGCATCGCATCTTCCTCATCGAACTTCATCCTTGCGAACGAGAACTTTTCGAGAAGAACATTATCATCGTCGAACTTCAGATCCTTTTCATAAGTATCCATCTGCTCTAACTGCCGCGATCCGCTCAGATAATACCCAAGCTGTTCATCGGTCAATTTCGCGCCTAGACGGTTTGCGGCTTCGACAGCTTTCAGTTTGCTGTAACCGAGCCTTTCCTGCAATACACGTTCGAGCCGAGCCTTTGTACTGAAATTCATGGTGAGCTGTTTCTGTTCCGTTCCGTCGTCTATTCTGAACTTCACCTTGCCCTTTTCGTCCTTGAAAAGAGAAATATCGGTATTGTTAAGCTCCGTGCTCATTTCGTTGTATTTCTGCATTGCCGCTTCGATTTGCTTTTCGTATTCAACACCGAATATACACTTTACCCCGTCTTTGGATTCCATAAAGCACACCGGAATATCGTGTTCCGAGCAATACATCTGAAATCCCTCGACCTGTTCTTTTTCGATAGTGACCATGCGTTCGGGCTGTCCCGGCTCTTTCAGCTTTTTATTGTAAATATCCTTGAGAATAGCGCTTAAAGCACTCTCGTCCTTTACATTAAAGAAAACAGTAAGCGTATTCTCCTTTTCGCTCTCCTGTATCGCCGCTACAGGAATGTTCATTTTCTTTGACTGCCTGATAAGCTCCCCGTAGTCGTTCTTGTCGAACGACGGAATGGAAGTCACCTCGCCGCCCTCTTGCAGTTTTCGGTATGTCACCTCGCCACCGGACAATCCCTGCTGCTTTTTGGACGGATCACGCCTTGCCGCTTCACGCTCACGCTCTATCGCCAGCTTCAGAATATCCATGATGATCTCCGTTGCCTTCGATACGATCTGTGTTGTGACCTCAACACCTGCGCTTGCCACATCATCACCGTGCATCATTTTTCACCCCCTTCCTTTTGGAAGATTTGAGAGTAATTTTTATTCCGGATAACCGGTCCGAAATTTTGTTCTCTCATAATAAGGGAAAATTTAACATCATTTTTTAAGGGTAAAATGCTTCAAAAACACGATTTTTTAAAAATTTTTTGAAATTTTGTTTATTTCAGCAAATCGACCCATTCCTTCACGTGCGTATTTTGTAAAAAATCACGGTAAGGTTCCAGCTTCCTATATGCGTTTTTACAAGACAATGTTACTGCTGCCGTACTGACTCCATCCAGTTCCGCTATTTCAGAATAGTTAAGCCCCTTTTTAGCAAACATATATACCCTACGACGTTCTTTAACCGTTAAAAGCGAAACAATCTCAATTATATGCTTTTTTTCGGCTTCTATCTTAGCTTCTTCTTCCTTCCTTAATTCCTCTGCTTCAAGCATCTCATCAGCAGAAGGCATTAATAGTCCTTTTTTCGATGCGTCGTAATCATTATCTGGCATATCTTCTCTATGATTACGCTGATTACGACCGTATTTGTTTTCAAGCTTCTCATACCTAAGCATCACAGCTAATACGGCATCAGATACCTCAACCGTCTGCTGCCTAGAACAATTGTGATCATAAGCAGTCGCAAGTGTTACAAGGTTCCTATCCTTTGCGATCTTTTCATACTTTATTACTTTTCCATCATTGTGATTATACATTTTTGTTTCCTCCGAAAATCTAATAATTGTTGGTAACGAACGATTCAGATTTTCAAAGGAGGCGACCTGTACCGTATATACATAAAAGACCTCCGCTTCTTTCCAGTCGAAACGGAGGTCTCTGCTCATCAGACTAAAAGCTATGCCAAAGAAAGACCGGAGAGACATCTCCGCCCGAACTAAAGCATCAGGTCTTTCAAGTAATCTGATGTTTAATTATTCAGTTTTGATCGTCCGCACTTGAAATCGCCTGCGCCGGCTGCGGACAACCGATAGTTAAGGCTGAACCCGCTTTTCATGCGGTTTTCTTGTCCTTAACTACAAGCACAGTATATCATTTTTTCTTTGGACTTGCCACGCAGTCGCGTTGCACCTATCAATTTGTTTATATTGCTCATGCCAGCGTTACGCGAAAGCTATATAGCAGTCAAAATGCACAATAAAAAATATAATTTAATCAAAAACCGACGCTTTTTAAGTAAATTAAAGCTCAAAAATCATTTTTAAGGTGCAACGCTAATGCACTTAGGTGCAAAATTTTTTTATTTTTTTCGGAGAATAAAAACAAAAAAGCTTCGTCCCATAAAGGGACGGAGTAAGTCAACAAATATTCTATATTTTCTTCAAATAGCGGCAGATGCCGGATCACTTTTACCGGTATCTTTTGTCCACGCTTTCTTGTCTATGGAAACAAGATACTCATTGATCTGATACACGCTTATATCCGGTTTTACCGATTTCATAAGGTGATATAGCTGATAAGTCTCGCTCTTCATCATGTGGGTAAGGTTTGCTTTCTCCAACAGATCCGAACAGAATATATCTTCAAGCCTCAAACCCACGAACACCGCAAGCACGGTCTCCAGTTTTGGGATATGACAGGAGTTATTGCGAAGCCCTATTATCGTTCTGATACCCAGACCAGTTCTTTCAGACAAACTCTCAACAGTTATGTTGAGCCGATTCATGTGATAACGGATAGTTTCGCCTACGCTCATACTCTTTCCGTCGTTTTCAAGGTAATATTTCTGTAACAGCCATTCTTCTCTTGCTTTATCAATCTTTCTCTTTGTTTCCGCTTCAAGCTCATACTGACAGAAATACTGTTCTTCCTCTTTCCTAAGCTCGCCTATCGTATATTTATAGCTTTTATGTCCGTACACCCGCTTGAACGGAATACAGCACTCAGACATATTCGCTTTTGCGTATTCCGTCAGATAGAGATTGCCGCACCGCTCAACGATATATTTCGGATCGTCTAAAACCAAATGTCCGTCAGCATACACAAACGCACCCGAATGTATATGCTTGTCAAATTGCAGGCTCTTTCCGAGTATCTTCGACAGGTCGTATAAAGAAACCGTGTATGTATGATCGTCGGGAAAATCTTCCGGAACGTCAAAGTCCTCAGCATATCCCATATATCCCCATTCATACACACCCCGCGCCTGCTTAAATCCCAATTCGATAATGCGCTTCTTTGCACTGCTGCGGCTCACACCGTAGGTCCGGGAAACACTATCTATCAGATTACGCAGACCGTTATGATTTGTATTATATACATTTCTGCCTTCTCTATCGCTGTAACTTTCAATAAAGTTGACTACCCGCTCATAGTACATTGATATATGCGAGGGTATAGCGTCCGCTTGCACCTCTGCCCATTTCAGCCCATCGCAATCCTTGTCCTTAACGAAGTTTACAGGCTTTCCCACAGAATATCTGCTCACAAGTTCACGGTAATAATACTGGAGCTCATAAAACAGGTTATGGCTGAGGATATGGATACATTCGTGCAGGATTATCGCCCGTTTCTCTACATCAAACTTCTTTGAATAAATAACGGTATTATGAGCGATATGCTTTTTAACTACTCTTTTTCCTCGATATGTTGCTACCCACTTATCTCTGAAAACCGTCGCTCCTGTCACGCTGTTATCAGGCGACAGCGTTTCAAACCGAAGATTAAAACCTATTCTTTTGACTATCAGCTCCGGATCAATCTTCATATCATCTTCCAAAGCTTCGGGACAAAACCTTTCAAGAAAGTTATATGCGTATTCATCAAAATGACGCTTGTACATCACAGGAACAAGGTATTCGTCAAGCTGATTCCGCGAGTGCATCATCCTGTCATCATACTTCGAGATACCCATGAAATAGTTGCTGTTGTTCTTCCCGTGATACTTTGAATTATAATCATCAAATTCGTGGAATCCATTAACACATACCTTTTGAGTAAACTGCTCTCCAGAAGCCCGATCAGTAAATACAATACCGCATACCATGCTCATAGAAAATGACAGATAGCTCAGTCTTTCGTAAATCCCCTCTAAAATGCAGACTTCCGTTATATCCGGTATTATTTTCTGCTCATCAAATCCCTCATAATCAATGGGGAGCGCTTTGTTATGGTGGGCATAACGAATAAAAGCAGCATAATCATCGGAATAATTCCACTGCAACAACTGTGTGAACGATATGATCTCCGGAAACTTGTCCCCGTCAGAATACCAATATTTCATTCCGGGGTTATAATCGCTAAATGTATCAGTATTCATATTATTTCAGCTTCCTCCTAACCCCGTTTTTTATCTAATAATATTATACATCTCCTCAAATATGCAGTCAATACTTTTGAAAAATAAAAAAGTGCTCAGGTGGTCATCACACACACCACCTAAGCACTTGACAAATCATCTTATTAACGCATATATCAAAAAATGATATTAAAATTTATGCAATTCGCCACTTTACGGCTTTTCACCTTCATCATCAAAAATCCTTTTCCCCATCTCCATATATTCGTTTCTTATCCTCTGCGGCTTAACTATGTCTATACCGCCATTAAATTGAAACACCCACCCGTAGAAAGTCCGGCTTGCGCTTACTTCGACCTTTGCATAAAAATAACCGTTCCGCTTGGGCTCTGTCTGTACATCAAGTCCGAAGCGATCTATAACAGCTTTCATTAGCTCATTACGACATTTCAGCGTAACTGTGACCATTTTATCATCGAACATTCTGAAAACCTTATTCACATAATCGGCAGCATTGAAACCTTTCGGCGCAGGCATACACATATCATCAGTTATTCTGACCTCGTTCATTCTGTCAACCCTGAATGTTATGATTTTCTTGTGCTTCACCGAATAGCCGATAACATAATACTTTGCGTCCTCCCATGTCATACAGTAAGGCGAAAGAGCATATTCCTCCCCGTAATTACGCAGCACCCTATGTTTATCCTCATTGTAATCAAAATACAGGAATTTTATTTGCTTTCCCCGATTTATTGCTTCGTGGCAGCGGTCTATATTCTCAAAGATCTCTTCATTATCGGACTTCGCTCTTTGTGCAAGAACTATTGTCCTGCACAGCTTTTCACTGTTATGCGTACTTGTGAGACTGCTCAACTTCTTGATAAGGGCTTCGCTCTTTTTCTCTGTGATGAACTGTGCCGCTTCTACCGCATCAACAAGCAGTTTAAGCTCTGCAATAGAGAACAGCCCGGAATTCATGTAGTACCGGTTTTGCGTACTCTTTATACACTTAATATCAATGCCGCTTTCTATAAGCTGCTCAATATCCGCAATAACGGTTTTACGATATGCTGATATGCCTTTTTTCTCCAGCCGCTCGATTATCTGATTGACAGTCATATAATGCTCTGCGTCCGTTTCCGCAAGCAGCAGTCGGTATATATTTATGATCCTTGATTTGGTATCAGCACTTGCCATACGGAAATCCTCTCTTTCCTTATGATATACGCCATTATACCACATCTATGTGATTTTTTCAAGACATCACACAAAACATTGACTTTCGGACGGCAATATGGTAAAATATATGATGATAAATCTATTACGGAGACAGCAGACATGAACGAGGACAGAGAATACTACATCGAAGAATTCCGGAAGGCACGGGAAAGCGGGAAATACTATCTATACGGCGAGGATCCCGAAAAGATGACATTAGAAGAATTGAAGGACGCATATATGAATATGCAGAACTATCTGTCCGATGCCCGGACACACGATTTTTAATAACCGGAGGATCGTATGCAGGAAGTCAAAGTAACCGTCATCGGCGGCATTATTTCAGATGAGGAATTACAGATGTACATAGCCAGAGGACGCAGGAATCAGCCCCATAACGAGCTTGTGGCGATATCCGTGAACCTTGACGGGGATTATGCGGATATAGACTACAAGTATGCAAGCCAGCTCATGCCGCAACGCTTCTCAATGGGCGGAGATATGATAATCGAAAACTTTGAAACGCTTAACAAAGCCAAACAAGCGGAATATCTCGATAAAGTGACAAATGATATTAACTGATAACAAAAAAACAGTCCGGCTATATGGAATCCCATATAACCGGACTTTTGTTATAATATCATATTTTTATACAAGTGTTTTAATAAAGTTGAGCAAACTATCTGCTCTGTCTTTGGGTAAAAGCCGAAAGCAATCGACCAACTCTCTTTCCTCTTTATTAAGAAATGTCAGGTCGTCGGAATCGTTGAATAACTCAGACAGAGAAATACCCATAGGTTCAACCAAACGGTTTAATGTATCAAAAGACGGATTCCGGACACCACGCTCCAGATCTCTGATGTGTGTTTCCGACACACCGGACATCTGTGATAATTTATACACGCTGATATTTTTTGAAGTCCGTGTTGTTTTCAGCTTTTCGGCAATATCCATATTATTCACCACCTCAACAATATTATAGTACAAATCAACGCAAAAAATAAGCTATGCAATGCGTTGACATAACATCTATATTGCGTTATAATAGTATTGATATTACGGGGAGGTGTCGTTATGAATACCTACACAGTCACATTTTTCGGTCACAGACAGATAGAACATCCTTTTGAAGTGGAGAAAAGGCTTGACAAGCTCATTCGGGAGCTTATCAACAACAAAGAATATGTCGAGTTCCTTGTCGGACGCAGCGGCGAGTTCGATCAGATGGTCTCGTCAACGGTACGACGAGTAAAGAAAGCAGTAGATGATGCCAACAGCGCTCTTGTGCTTGTCCTGCCGTATCTTACAGCCGAATACACCAATAATAAGGCAAGTTTTGAAAATTACTACGACGAGGTTGAAATATTCGACTCCCGACACTTCCGGTCAGCTTTCACAGAACGCAACAGGTCTATGGTTGACCGAGCTGATCTTATTATCTGCTATATAGAGCACAACAGCGGCGGGGCTTTCTCCGCTATCCGTTACGCAGAAAAGAAAAACAAGAAGATATTGAATGTCGCAAGTGCAGGAAAGGAATATAATTATGCCAATATTTGACTTAGCAAAGATACTTGAAGAAGTACACGACGAAAAATATGCCGAATTCAATGAACCACCGCACATCAAGCCTTCCGAAAATTTCAAGTATAAAATGCAAATGCTTCTCGATGAAGTATTTACCGAAAAAGAACCTAACAAGGCACACAATTAAAAACAAGGGCAGTATAGCACAAAACCGCTATACTGCCCTTATGTTACAGCTTGATGATTTTATATATCTATCTTCTTGCCGCCCTTGCCGTTCACAACATAGTAAATAGCACGATCTTCGGGCTTGATGTATATTTCCAAATTCTTTCCTGCGTTTTTCTTCTTTAAACCCTCAACAGCCTTAACGACCTTGTCAAAATCAAATTCATTACCGGCAACCTGTAAAACAGATGTGGTAACGATCTTTGCGGCTTTAGCAGGAGCCTTCTTTGTCGCCGGAGCTTTCTTTTCAGCCTTTGCAGGTGCAGCCGCCTTCTTCGCAGAAGCCGTTTTCTTTGCAGCCAGTTTTCTGTCAGCCTTTTTAGGTTCAGCTTTAACTTTTGCTTTTGCAGGTTCCTTCTTTGCAGGAGCAACTTTCTTCGCCGCAGGCTTTCTGCCCACTTTCTTAGGCTCTGCCTTTGTTTCAGCCGTTACGGGCTCTTTTACTTCGGCAGGTGCGGTAACTGCAACAGCCTTTGTTTCTTCCTTCTTCGCAGCAGGCTTTTTTCCTGCTTTCTTTGTCTCTGCCTTTACTTCGGGCTTTGTGGACTCTTTCGCCTCAACAGGTGCAGGAGCAGCCTTTACAGCTTCTTTGATCTCAGGTGTTTTAGCTTCTTTTGCTTTTCGTGCCATAGCATAATCCTCCAAATCCAATATGTTGTGGTATAACAGCAAAGGCAGTGCCTTATTTTGTTATTACTCTTATAATATCATATAAAATCGGATTTGTAAAGAGTTTTTGATTATTATTTACTGTCCGATTTAGCAATATTTCGCTGAATGATCTCCATTATCTGTTCAAGCCGCTTCTCTCCAATAATGTAAGGAATACTTATGGACACTATAAATTGTTGGAATAAACCGCCCTCACTCACGCAAGGGCGTTATGCTTGTCAGCAAGCTCCTTATCAAGGAACTTGTAGTAAATGTGTATTTTTCGGGGCTTAGTGCGACCCGTG